>JAFUYA010000077.1 GCA_017477025.1 Bacteroidales bacterium
CTTACATATCAAATATGTAAGAATATATAACTCATAACCGATTGTAAATTACGAAATAAGAAAATAGCGTGATTTCTGCGGAAATCATTAAGAAAACGTGAGAAATCTCAAACATTTTTACTGAAATCAGTGATAAAATTTTTCCGATAACGCTAAACGAAATATTACACTCATAATTTCGTTTTATCCGTCTTTGATACCACGCAGTTTTTTAATGGAAAGTTTTTCACAAATCCTGATTGCGGACAAAAATAGTCGGAAACCGTTGTTGAGTTTCCGACTATTGACAAATTATAATAAAATACTGATACGTTTCTTTTTATACTGAACGTCGTAGATTCAGAATTCGCAACTTACTTCAAGAACGCAAGTAATATACCTGCAGCAACTGCAGAACCGATTACTCCCGATACGTTCGGCCCCATAGCATGCATCAACAAATAATTGGTTTTGTCGTATTCCATTCCCACACTGTTGGATACACGTGCAGAATCAGGAACGGCACTTACGCCTGAATTACCGATAAGCGGATTGATTTTGTTGCCTTCTTTTAAGAATAAATTCATAAACTTAACGAACAAAACACCAACAGTTGTTGCTATAACGAAAGAGAATGCACCCAAGAAAAAGATTCCTATACTCTTTGCCGTCAAAAATGTAGTTGCTTGAGTAGAACAACCGACGGTCAAACCTATCAATATTGTTGCAATGTTGATTATTGAATTTGATGCCTCAGTTGCCAAACGCTTGGTAACGCCTGACTCTTTCAACAGATTTCCGAAGAACAACATTCCAAGTAACGGAATACCCGACGGAACAATCATACAGGTCAAAAGCAAACCTATTATAGGGAATATGATTTTCTCAGTTTTAGATACCTGACGAGGAGGTTTCATACGGATAACTCTTTCTTTCTTTGTTGTCAAAAGTCGCATTATCGGCGGTTGTATTACAGGCACTAATGCCATATAAGAATATGCCGACACGGCTATCGCTCCCATCAACTCAGGTGCTAACTGTGAGGAAATAAATATTGCCGTAGGTCCGTCTGCTCCACCGATTATACCTATTGCTCCTGCTTCATTCGGTGCGAATCCCAACGCTAAAGCAGCTGTATAAGCAGCGAATATTCCGAATTGGGCAGCCGCTCCGATCCACATTAATTTAGGATTACTCAACAATGCAGAAAAATCCGTCATTGCTCCGATTCCCAAGAATATCAACGGAGGATACCAACCGTTCTGTACACCGTGATACAGATAATGCAGGACTGAACCGTCTTCATATATACCTATCTTCAATCCCGGAAAGAAAGGAATATTTCCTATCAGCATTCCGAATCCGATAGGGACCAACAATAACGGCTCATATTCCTTTTTGATTCCTAAAAATATGAATATACATCCTATAAGTATCATAACGATATGCCCTATAGTGAAGTTGGCAAAGGACGTATAATTCAGGAATTGTACGAATTGGCTTTGGACAAAATCCAAAAAGCTTATTTGTGCATCAAGTAACATCATTTTTTTAGCCTCCTATAGTTACAAGTACATCACCTTCCATTATGACATCACCTTTTCTGACTTTGACCTCTTTAACAATGCCGCCGTTGTCGGCTTTTATCTCATTTTCCATCTTCATAGCCTCCAAAAGCAATAATTTTTGACCTTCCTTGACAGTATCTCCGACATTGACAAAAACATCCAGGATTGTACCCGGCAAAGGAGACTTAACGGCAACAGCACCTGACTTAGCAGCGGAATTAACCGTTACTTTCGGCACATTGGCTACAGGTTTTGCCGAATTGATTACAGGTCGTGCCTTAGGAGTTTGCTTAACCTCTCTATCTACTTCTACTTTGTACGGCGTGCCGTTCAACTCCAACTCGATAACCTGTCCTTCTACATTGTTAATATCAACGGAATATGTACTGCCGTTTATTTTGAACTTATAATTTTTCATTTTCTGATAAATCTTTTAACAATTAGTAAATTTCAATTGTTTATTAATCTTTGCAGTTAGCGTCTGTAAACATTCATATTATGAATTTTGCTGCTCCACGGTGAATAACGTTTCTCTACCTTCACAATTGTAAGAATAGTATTTTCCTCATCGTGCAGTTCTTCATTATACAAGTGTATTGCAGCTGAAATTGCAGCCAACGCTTCACCCGATAAATTTCCTCCCGCTTTAAATTCTCCGATTACTTCTTTGCGTTCTTCCTTATCAGGTATATCTTGCTTTACCTTTTTCTTCTGGGCAGAATGTAAAGCACGGGCAAAACCCATCAAAACAATAGAAATAACTATTAAAGCAAAGAAAACGGTACTTACTGCAATAACTGTCAATCCCAAACCCGTAGAATCGTGCTTTGCAATTTCTTCGGATTTTTTCGGAACTCTGTAATTCAGATATGCGGCACGAGAAGAAGAAACGGTATCTACATGAATGTTTGCAAAACCGTCAGTACAATCTATATCGAAGACATTATATCCTCTGGCGTTCAGACCTGCTACAAACAAATGCTTTGTATCCTTATCGTACGAAAAGGCAGAAGCCGATCCTGTAAAATGAGGTGAAGTGTAAATATCATTACCGTTCAAATCCACTATATGAAAATAGCATGAATCTCTGTTGGATGCCAAAAAGACAATACTTTGTTCATATATCGCAACACTCATCGGACGGTAGATTCTATACAAATCATGTCTTCCTTTGGTTTCATCAATCAATATGGCTTTTACAATATCGTAACCGTCTTTTGTACGTTTTAATATATTAATAGTATTTTCCGGTTCGTCAATAACAGCCATAGTCTGCGATTTTGTATCCACTGCAAAAGATTGCGGAATCAAGGCATCATCTTGCGAAAACGCATTACCGCCCGTACTTGCCAACAACAGACATAATGCAATGAATACTTTATTCATCAACTTATTCATAATTGTCATAAGTTTTAGGTTCGTTATAACGGAATATTGTCGTGTTTTTTCATAGGATTGCTATCCTTCTTCGTTGCCAAAGCCTGTAATGCTCTGATAACACGGAAACGTGTATTACGCGGTTCAATCACATCATCAATATATCCGTATTTAGCAGCATTATAAGGATTAGCAAACTTATCATTATATTCCTGTTCTTTTTCTGCGATGAATTTTGCTTTGTCTTCATCACTTTCTATTGCCTTCAACTCGCTGCCGTACAAGATAGCTGTTGCTCCGCTTGCCCCCATAACTGCAATTTGTGCGGTAGGCCAAGCATAGTTGATATCTCCGCGTAACTGTTTGCAGGACATAACGTCATGAGCTCCGCCGTATGATTTTCTAAGTGTAACGGTAACTTTTGGAACGGTAGCCTCACCGTATGCGAATAAAAATTTAGCACCGTGAAGTATGATTCCGCCGTACTCCTGTCCCGTTCCCGGTAAGAATCCCGGTACATCAACCAATGTGACAACAGGAATATTAAACGCATCACAGAAACGAACGAATCTTGCTCCTTTCCTTGAAGCGTTGATATCCAAAACTCCTGCCATAAAGTTAGGTTGATTAGCAACGATTCCCACACTCATGCCGTTAAAATGTGCAAAACCGACAACCAAGTTAGGAGCAAACTTTTCATGTACTTCAAAAAATTCGCCCTCATCTACAATTGCCGTGATGACATCTTTAACATTATAAGGTTGGTTAGGGTTTTCAGGAATGATGCCGTTCAAAGAATCTTCCAATCGGTCAATAGGATCATTACAATCAATCACCGGTGCTTCTTCAAGGTTATTCGAAGGCAGGAATGATATTAATTTTCTTATTTTCTGCAATCCTTCCTGTTCGTTTTCCACAACAAAATGAGCAACACCGCTCTTTGTTGCATGAATGTTGGCTCCTCCCAAGTTAGCATCGGTAACATCCTCTCCCGTAACCGTTTTTACTACCTTAGGTCCTGTAACGAACATATAGGAGTTTTCTTTACTCATCATAATGAAGTCAGTCAGTGCAGGAGAATAAACAGCTCCGCCGGCACAAGGTCCGAAGATTGCACTGATTTGAGGAATGACTCCGCTGGCTAAAATATTGCGTTCAAATATTTCGGCATAACCGGCCAAAGAATTTACACCTTCCTGTATTCTTGCTCCGCCTGAATCATTCAAACCAATAACAGGAGCCCCGACTTTCATTGCCTGGTCCATTACCTTGCAAATCTTTTTGGCAAAACTCTCACTCAAAGATCCTCCGAATATGGTAAAATCTTGAGAAAATACATATACCAATCTGCCGTCTATTGTTCCGTAACCCGTTACTACACCATCGGAAAGAAATTCTTTTTTCTCCATTCCGAAATTAGTACAACGGTGAGTTACAAACATATCAAATTCCTCAAAACTACCTTCATCCAAAAGCAATTCTATTCTTTCTCTCGCCGTTAGCTTACCTTTGGCATGTTGAGATTCTATTCTTTTTTCTCCACCGCCGAGTTTTGCTTTAACTCTAAGGTCTAACAACTGTTTTATTTTTTCTTCAAAAGCCATAATTTAAATTATTTGGTACGAATGACAAAACGTGCAACACGTATCAACGTGCGGCATTCTTCCGTCATGTATTTTATATTCTTACTTACAACAAAATTCCGTTAAAACTCCGAATGTAGATTTCGGATGCATAAATCCTATGTTAAGATTCTCCGCACCTTTGCGTGAATGTTCGTCAATCAGACGAACTCCTTTATCTTTAGCATCCTGAAGAGCTTTATCGGTATCCTCAACTGCAAAGGCTATATGATGAACTCCTGCACCTTTTTTCTCAATGAATTTAGCGATAGGACTGTCTTCGCTTGTTGCTTCCAATAACTCAATCTTCACTTCTCCGATTTTCAGAAAAGCCGTTTTAACTTTCTGGTCTGCTACTTCTTCTATATTGTAGCATTCCAACCCCATTACTTCTTCCCAATACTTAATAGCCTCTTGTAAATTCTCTACGGCTATTCCGATGTGTTCAATGTGTGTAGGTTTCATACTTCAAAATTATTAGGTTTATAATGTATGTGTTTTTTAATATTCTGAGTTGCAAATATATGAAAACTTACTGAAATATCCGCCCGTATTCTGAATAATTTTACAAAAAAATAATACAAAAAAAACAGATATATAGAAATATTTGCTTTCCTGCTATAAAAAATCATGTTTTATATACTTAACTGAAAAAAACATATTAAAATACGATTATACTACGCTTTGTTCTGCAGTCTGATTGTTGAACGAAAGGGGATTTTTTCACATAAATTTTATTCAAATTTTAGTAAAGAAAAATAAAGAAGAAACATCAGTGAAAAATTGTCCGTGATTTTGTGAGAAAAGTGTGTGATTTCTGCGATTTTTTTAATGATTTTCGCAGAAATCACGCTGTTTTTTAATCAATTCATTTATAAATATTTAAAATATCTTTTTAGAACATCCTTCTCCATTGGAATATTACCGTTTGTCAAAGATTTTATAAAAAATTTAAGGCTGTTGAGAAAATCTATTTCCACAACAGCCTCAAATAAAACTTTCATCGTACATGTTAATGGTAACCTTTTATCAAACCTCTGTCTGCACGTTCCATAAAAGTCGCAATTATATTGGTGTATTTATTTTGTTTGCGAGTCTTTATTTCCTCCAAGGCTCTGGAATACGTCAGACCTTTTTGAAAAATCGTACTATATATATCCTGAATCTCGTTAATATCCTCCTGAGAAAAGCCTCTGCGGTGTAATCCTACGGAATTTAATCCGCAATACGAGGCAGGATTCTTTCCGACTTTAACATAAGGCGGAACATCTTTGTCAAGTAAGGTACCTCCTGAAGTAATGGCATGCTGTCCTACGTGTACAAATTGATGAATGGCGGTCAAACCTCCTGTAATTACAAAATCTTCTATTTCAATATGGCCTGCCAATGTTGTATTGTTAGCCAACACGCAATTATTGCCTATAATGCAGTCATGGGCAACATGAACGTATGCCATAATCAAATTGTTGTCTCCGATTTTGGTAGTACCGCGTGCAGCCGTTCCCCTGTTTATGGTTACAAATTCTCTGATTGTATTATTGTTACCTATTTCTACCGTTGTATATTCACCGTCAAATTTCAAATCCTGCGGTGCCGCAGCAATGCTTGCTGAAGGGAAAATCCTGCAATTATTACCTATCCTTGCTCCGGGAAATATTACCACCCCGCTTCCTATATAACAATTATCGCCTATTACAACATCTCCGTGAATAACGGCAAACGGTTCTATCGTTACATTCTTACCGATCTTTGCATCCGGATTTAAGTAATACAAATCTTTCATTACATCTTTGTGATTTAGCACGACGCGAGCAAAATACGACATTGTCTTCTCTTACTCAAACATGACAACATGACGTATTCTAAACTCTACTTATATTTATTGCTTACTTACCATTGCCATTAATGTTGCCTCTACGCATACCTTATTGCCTACGTAAGCAGTTCCTTTCATTTGAATGATTCCTCTGCGAACAGGTCCTGTTTGTTGCAGTTTAAGCAAAAGAGTATCCCCCGGAACAACCTTATTACGGAATTTAACTTCCTCAAATTTCATAAAGTACGTATTCCATTTTTCATCCTCTTTGGCATCTTTCAAAACAAGCATTCCTCCTGTTTGCCCCAATGCCTCAACAATCAAAACTCCCGGCATAACAGGCTCTTCAGGAAAATGCCCGTTAAAGAAGTCTTCATTACCTGTAACATTTTTCAAACCGACAATGTAATCTTCCCCGACTTCAATAATTTTGTCTATCAAAAGCATAGGAAAGCGGTGAGGAAGTCTCTTACGGATTTCCATAATATCAAACACAGGTTCCTTGTTAGGGTCATAAACAGGAACATAATTATTAATATCCATATCTTTTCTTATTTTTTTCGCAAAATTTGTATTATTGGTATGACCGGGCCGTTTGATAATAAAATGACCTCTAATGTTGGGACATACAAGAGAGATATCTCCGATAAAATCCAACAACTTATGACGTGCAGGTTCATTAACATGTTGCAACTTTATAGTATTGATAACGCCGTGCTCAACCTTTACATCATCTTTGTTTTTATTGAAAAACTCAGCTATTTTATCCGTTGATTCTTCGGTCAATGGTTTATCGGCAAAAACAATGGCATTATCCAAATCACCTCCTTTAATCAGATTGTTGTCAATAAGAAATGAGATCTCGGATAAAAAAACAAATGTCCTGCATTTGGAAATTTCATTGTTAAAATCATTAATATCCTTGATTTCTGCAATTTGAGTACCTATTAAGTCTGAATCGAAATCAATCGTTGCCGTAACTGAAAAATCTTTTGAAGGCAAAGCCCAATACTCTGTCTTACCATCTGCAGACAAATAGTGTAAAGGTTGCCGTACTTCAAAATATTTCTTTTCTGCATCAAGATCTGTTACACCTGCTTTTTGTATTAACTCCACCCAGTATTTACTGCTACCGTCCAAAATAGGGACCTCATCACAATTAATCTCAATTCTGACATTGTCTATTCCGTTAGCAAAGAGTGCAGCCATAAGATGCTCTATCGTAGAAACGCTTACTCCGTTTTCACAAAGTGTAGTTCCTCTTGAGGTCTCGGTAACATTATCCGCAATTGCAGATATTTGCGGCAAGGTATCAATATCAGTCCTTACAAAGAAAATTCCTTCATTCTCTTTTGCAGGACACAAACGTATCTTACATTGCTTTCCTGTATGCAACCCCCTGCCTTCTATACTTACAATACTATTCAGTGTCTTTTGCTTAATCATACTGGTTTGCAAAAGTACGTTTTTTTTATGGTATGGCAAACATTTTGACGTAACTTTTTTGATTTTAACGGAAAAAAGAAATAAAAAATGGTTTAAAATCAAATTTTATATATATATTTGCAAATCCAAAAAAACACAATAAAAATGAAAAAATCCGCATTTGTAATCGTTCTGTCTTTGTTGGCAATAACTTTATCGGCACAAGAGCCTAAGGAATGGGCACCGGCTTATTTCTCCAAAGATTATGTTGTAGTTGCAGTCAATGCACATACAACGGATTCGGAACTTCTGCAAATCAGAAAGAATATATTGAAATATTCAATGATACGTTTTACAAACTTTGACGTAATACGTGCCGATGACGGTTCAATTTATTTTCTTTCCATGGAGGTTGATTGTCGCGACGGTTACAATGGTAAGATTTCACATGCTTTTGAACCTGGAGATACGACCTATTATGGATTTGTGAGAGATTATTCGCTTAATACATACAAAAAACCATTTTTTATAGGCAATCTTTTATCGCCCTATTCAGGAATTAACCACGTTGAAGAATACATTGCAACAAAAAAGCAGGAAGAAGACAACGCTGAATAAGGACAGACGCAATCCTGTGGCAATATAGGGCAGGCGAAATTATTATTCCTTCACGACAGATTTTTGTATTTAGCATGAAGGGATAAGGTATTTTCGAAGCATTAAAGCAATGTTCTCGGGGTATCGCTGTAATCTTTATCATCGTATTATTACAGAGACTGTTATATTTCTACAGAATATAAAAAACAATTTAGTTTTTCTGAACAATTTATTCAGAATTCCATAAATATTTTAGAGAACAAAATATTTTTCTAACAAAGTATTACTAACACATCCATACAATAAAGCCTGAATATCAATTTGTATCAGTGAATATTCAGGCTTTGACGTACATGTCACTTCTGTATAAAATACTTTCTCTTTATTGCAAAAGAATAAAATTTATTTGCTTTTTTAACATATTGACACTTACGACTTTTATTGTTACTTTCTGTCCCAATTGATATATATTACCTGTTTGAGATCCTACGATTTGATAATTATCTTCGTCAAGAGCATAGAAATCATCTCGCAATGATGCCATTCTTACTAACCCCTCACATTTATTATCATCAATCATAACATATATTCCCCATTTACTTACTCCCGATATCTCTCCTTCAAATGTCTCTCCTATTTTATCTGACAAAAATTCAGCCTGTTTGTATTTAACGCTCTCATGTTCAGCATCCGCTGCTTTTCTTTCCATCTCGGAGGAATGCTTACAATACTCCTCATACTCTTCTTTATTTACACTCTCTCCCCCTTTCAAATACAAATCCAAAAGTCTGTGGACCATCAAATCCGGATAACGCCTAATAGGAGAAGTAAAGTGTGTGTAAAAATCAAAGACCAGTCCGTAATGTCCGATATTGTCAGTGGAATAATATGCTTTTGACATCGTCCTTAAAGCAATGTTGTTGATAAGAGTTTGTGCGGCTTTACCTTTTACTTGTTCAAACAAACTGTTATAAGATCTAATCAGTTTATCTCTACTTGAATTATTGACATTATAGCCTAATTTTCGGACAAAGTTCTTAAAAGTTTCAACTTTCTCAGGATTCGGTTCATCGTGTACACGATAAACAAACGTTTTTGCATTCTTTTTCCCCGACTTTTTCCCTATTTCTTCTGCAATTGTCCTATTAGCCAAAAGCATAAACTCTTCTATCATCCAATGTGCCTCATTACTTTCTTCTACATGAACGGCAATAGGACGTTTTTGCTCGTCCAAGTCAAACCTGAATTCGGGAGATTCAAACCGTATAGATCCTGCTTTAAATCTTTTCTCTCTTAAAATTTTAGCTATCTTCCACAAGAGTGTAATTTGCGGAGAAAACGGAGAAGGTTGATAAAATGTTCCATACTCGGATGCTGCAATAATAGCTTGAGCCTGCTCATAAGTAAAACGCTTATCCGAACGAATAATACTTTTATCTATGGAATAGGAAACAACTTCTGCCTTAGGTGTAAATTCAAATACTACACTATAAGTAAGTTTATCCTCATTTTCTCGCAAAGAGCAAACTTCGTTGCAAAGTTTCTCCGGAAGCATCGGTATTGTTCTATCGACCAAATATATACTGGTAGCTCTTTTATAAGCTTCTTTATCTATTTCACTACCTTTTTTAACATAATGAGACACATCCGCTATATGCACTCCTATAAGGTAGTTATCATTGTCCAATAATTTAAAGGAAACCGCATCATCAAAATCTTTTGCATCAGCAGGATCAATCGTAAAGGTCATCATATCACGATAATCCTTTCTATCTTTAATTTCTTTTTTAGATATAACAGTGCTAAGCTTTTCTGCTTCTTTCTTAACGGTATCAGGAAAATCACAGGATAAATCATTCTCGAACAATATGCTCTGCATTTCAACATCATTATCGCCGGGCATACCCAATACCTTTACAATTTCCCCTATCGGCTGATTACTTGCAGGTTTCCAATCCGTTATTTTCACTATCACCTTGCTACCGTCTTCGATACTCTCATCATAATCTAAAACCATGACTTGATTCGGCAATTCACTTTCATCACATTGTATCAGAGCAAAATTATTTTTCTTTTTCTTCTTCAAAATTCCCGCAAATTGAATTCTATTGCGTTTTATTATCCCTACAATTTGACCTTCACGTTTTCTGTCCTTACGTTTAGGAAATACATACACTTTTACGGTATCTCCGTTCAACGCATTTGAGATATTACCGCTACTTATGTGTATATCCTCACCACCGTCTTTCGGTATAACAAAATAACGTCCTGAACGTGTCGTGTCTACAACCCCTGTTATATAATGATTTGCAGAAGTATCCTTTGTTATATACTGCGGGTGTAATCGATATTGAGAACCTTCTTTGATGAGTATATTCTCTGCATGCATATTCTTGATTACGGCTTTGATAGTATCCTTTACACGATGATTCTTTATTCCTAAAATACCATATACTTTCTTTATGGAAAAATTTTCAAACGTATTGTTAGCAAACACCGACAATACCTTTTTATCCAACCCTTCAAAAATCTCTCTTTCAATCATAAATCAAATCTTTACAAATTTATAACACACTTTCTTACCCTTAGCCTCTCCTTTTACGACATAACACCCTTCAGGTAATAAATTCAAAGAACATTCCGTTATTTTATTTTTCTCTATTTTAAAATCGGAAACCTTTATTCCTTGTAAATCGAATATTTCCGCTGTTATTGAAAAATTATTTTCACTGTTATCCACTTTCAATACTTGCTTTGAGGCAATGTAATTAATCATCAAATCGCTTTTGTTAGTTTCTGTCAAAGAGGACTCGAAAGAGCAATTTACAAATTTATGCTTTGAAAATAAATCATTGGCAGTTTGTTGCAATTGTTGTGCAGTTTGCGGATCCAAATCAGCAAAAAAATCCGTATGTATTTCCTTCTGGTATATCATTGTATAAAGTATGCAGGCAGAAAAATAACTTCCTTTCATGTTCGGGTGAGAATAATCATCAGAGTGCAAATCAAAGGATAGTGAGTCTTGCTCAAATAAATATAACCAAGCACGGCCTATCGGCGATACTTCACTTTGGAAATCGTTTGCCATCATGGAATAGTTTTTACACAATTCCTGCGACATTGTCCGATAGGTACAAAACGGTGAATAGAAAGGGCAATTCATCTGATCGCCGTAACGATAACCCCATGTCATAAAATAAATTACACGTCCTCCCGGATTATTCTCCTTATACAAGTCATCCAATTGTTTAGCATACAGATAAACTTCCTGCATAAACTGTTCGTAAGGGAATGCAACTTCTTGACTTTGTCCTTGCAAAATAAGAATATCATATTCTCCCCGTTTTATATCTTCTAACAAATCCGCATTTTGACAATGAGACATAAATCTTGCTCCGCCTGAAGTATAACTTTTCGTTTCTATACGATTGCCGTCAGAAACTCCCATTTGCGACAATAATTGCGGTAAATCATTCGTGTACGTATAAGAATTACCAACAAATAAAACGCTGATTTGTTGAGCATATGCTGAACAAATCAAAAATAAATAAAAAATGAACAGACCTATTCCTTTCATACCTGTAATATTTTCAGTGTGCAAAAATAATATATTCTCAAAAAAATCTTGTAATTTCGCCGTAATATTTAACAGCATCATTATGACGGATTATCAAGACAACAGCAAAAAATACAAGGAATTAAGAATAAACTATCCTGTATTTATATACGAAGACTTCTCTATAACTTATGGTGAAGAAAACAATAAAAACCGAAACGAGAAATATATAAAATTTCAATTCTTTTTCTCATGCGGAAAAGAAAGATTTACTCCATATCAACTCATATATACGAAAGACTTTTTTATCTCCCCTTTTAATAACCTTGAGACTCAAAATACAAAAAAGAAAACCTGTAAGGAGTCTTGCTGCAATACAGAATTATCTGAGAATTCCGAAGATAGTCTTTCTGTTTTGATGCCGTTTGCATTTAACTTAGGACTCATTGAACTTATATCCTATTGGAAAGCTTGCTGTTCGCCTAAAATACTGATTAAATGCGGACATTTGAATGACGAGCAGAAAAAATTTTGGAAAAAACTATGGTTTAACGGTCTTGGAGAATTTTTCTATCTTAACAATGTAAGGACGAATATCAATGATTTTGTAGATATAGTTTGTGAAAGCGATTTGCAATACAAACAAGTTCGCATGATTTTTAAGGATGAGTATATCGTACCTGTCGGTGGCGGTAAAGACAGCGTTGTATCATTGGAATTACTGCGTGCAAAAGGGAAAAATATAACCCCGATGGTTATCAATAATCGAGGTGCTACAAAATCCTGTATCGAACGGGCTGGATTTAAGGAAGCCGACACTATAGAGATTAAGCGTATTATAGATGAAAATCTTTTGGAGTTAAACAAAAAAGGCTATCTTAACGGTCATACTCCTTTTTCCGCTATGCTGGCTTTTACGACTTTGATTTGTGCTGTTTTGAGCGGTAAGAAATATATTGCCCTGTCCAACGAAAATTCTGCGAACGAAGCAACGGTGTATAAAAATAATGATATATCGGAATTTAACGGCGTAAATCACCAATACAGTAAAAGTCTGGAATTTGAAAACGATTTCAGAGCTTACTACAAAGAATATTTGTGTAAGGATATTGAG
Source organism: Bacteroidales bacterium (assembly GCA_017477025.1). Lineage (GTDB taxonomy): Bacteria > Bacteroidota > Bacteroidia > Bacteroidales > P3 > Scybalousia_A. Next base: position 13,055 of record JAFUYA010000077.1, read on the forward strand.
TATTTTTCATTCTTACGTCCGATTTCGGAGTTGCAAATTGCCCGAATATTTTCTTTTCTTGACTATTCGGACGTCTTCAAATCATGTAATGCAGGCTCAAAGCAGGATATTTGGTGCGGTAATTGCCCGAAATGTCTGTTTGCTTATATCATAATGTCGCCTTTTATTGAACCGGATAAACTCAATAAGGTATTCGGGAAAAATATGTTTGAGGACGAAAAACTGCTTACTTATTTCAAAGAACTTACAGGTGAAAATGAAGTAAAACCTTTCGAATGCGTAGGAACGGTTGATGAAGTCAATTCAGCTATAGCTCAAAGAATTAAAAAGTTTGGCATAAAAAGTGAAGAAATATTATTGAACCATTGGGACAATTCCCCGTTTAAAGCAAAGTATAACGGTACTTCTTTTTCTCAAATCATAAATAAAGAAGACAATAACAACAATCTGCCCGAGGATTTGAACGATTCTTTTGCAAATTTCTTTGTTTTAACCGTTTATTCACGTATAATACATTTGTTGAAAGACGAAACGATTGCTATTATGGGTTTGGGACGTGAAGGTCAATCAACATTAAAGTTATTGAATAAAATATTGCCGGGAAAACAATTGGTATTGTATGACGAAAATCAAAAAAAATTTGAAGAAATAAAAGATTCGGTAAAAAATCATCGTTGCTATTGTTCTAAAAACGACTTAATAAGGATAAATAACGAGTGTTCGTTGATTTTTCTAACACCTGGAATGGCTCCGAAAGATTATCCGCAATTGAATTTCAACAAACTGACAAATCAATGCGATATTTTTCTCAGAGTAGTTGGGGAACTATGTATAGGCGTCAGCGGAACGAAAGGTAAATCCACCACTTCATCGCTTATTTATCATATAATAAAACAAAAAAATGACAATGTATTGCTTGCAGGCAATATAGGAGTGCCGTTTTTCGATGTTTTGGACAAGATAAATCCGCAAACGATGATTGTTTTGGAGTTGTCTTGCCATCAATTGCAGTTGATAAAAAAATCTCCTCACATATCTGTATTGCTTAATCTGTATGAAGAACATTTGGATCATTACAAGGATTTTACGGATTACCAAAACGCAAAACTCAATCTGCTTTTCAAGGCAGATAACCACGACAAGTTTATTTATAATGCAGATGATAGGATAATTAACGACAGTCTTAACGGTATAAATACCCAAGTCGATATGATTGGTTTTCACCTTTCGGACTACGTTTTTAAGGAAAGTAAAACATTGAAAGGCGATCATAACAAATATAATATACTTGCTGTCCTTAATGCAGTAAAACTGACGGGAATTGAGGAAAAAGACGCCTTAAATTTTGATTCCGATTTCCGAACTCTGCCACACCGCATGGAGTTTATTGGTAACAAAGACGGTGTCAATTATTATGACGATTCAATTTCTACAATACCTCAGGCAACGTTAGCTGCAGTAAAATCCTTACCGAACGTTCAAACGCTGATATTGGGAGGAATGGACAGAGGTATTGACTATTCTGCACTTAATGAGTTGCAAAATATTGCGACACTGAAAAATATTGCTTTTGTCGGCAAAGCGGGAAAAAGAATGTGTGACGTAATAACAAAGAATATTAATAAAAACGGGGGAAAAACTATATTCAATGTTCTTATATGCGATGATTGGAAAGAAATTGTAAGATTTTGTAAAAAAAATACTCATGCAGGCTATTGTGTTTTGCTTTCTCCTGCTGCAAGTTCTTATGATCAGTTCCGCAATTTTGAACATCGCGGTAATTACTTCAAAGAATTGGTATTTAATTCTTGAACCCTATCTTGAATGTTTAAATAGATTTTTATCATTACGTCATATTACCTATACAATGAACCCGTGTAAATCTGCAAAACCTGAGCAATATTCTGCAGAATTACGCGGGAGTTTTTGTTTATGTATGCAATATATAAACGATACAAAACAATCGTAATTCAAACTTCACTTATTCACTCTTTAATCTTTTTATTTCATCTCTATAAACTGCCGCCTGTAAGAAATCAAGTGTCTTAACGGCATCATTCATTTTCTTTTCCAATTGTTTTATTAAAGCCTCCTTGGTCTGTGTCATTTTTCCGTTTTCTTTTTGACTGATTACAATTTTTTCTATTTCTTTTTTAGCCTTCTTTTGTTCGGTTTTATGGGATTGTTCTTCCGTTTTCTTTTCACTTTGAGGCAAAACGGTGTCTATTTCTCTTTTAACCTGACGCGGAGTTATGTTATGTTCCTTGTTATATGCTATTTGTTTTTCGCGATTATGCAGATTCATATCTATTGTTCTTTGCATACTGTCCGTAATTTTATCACCGTACAATATAGCTTTACTATTAACGTTACGAGCTGCTCTTCCGATTGTTTGAATCAATGATTTATCATTACGCAGAAAACCTTCTTTGTCTGCATCAAGAATAGCGACTAACGCAACTTCGGGCAAATCCAGTCCTTCCCTTAAAAGATTGACACCGACAAGCACGTCAAAACTCCCTGCTCTTAAATCATTCATAATTTCTACTCTTTCCAATGTATCAATGTCAGAATGTATATATTTCGTTCTTATATCCAGTTTCGTCAAGTATTGAGTTAATTCCTCAGCCATTCGTTTTGTAAGGGTAGTAACCAAAACTCTTTCTCCTTTATCCACCACTTTCGAAATTTCTTCCAATAAATCATCAACCTGATTCTTTGCGGGATGAACTTCTATCGGTGGGTCTAACAATCCTGTCGGACGAATCAATTGTTCGATTATAATTCCATCAGCCTCGTTTATTTCATACGGTGACGGAGTCGCAGACATATAAATTGTTTGCGGTTGCAACATTTTGAATTCCTCAAATCGCAATGGTCTGTTGTCAAATGCTGCGGGCAAACGGAAACCGTACTGAACCAGATTTTGTTTTCTGCTTCGGTCTCCTCCGTACATTGCGTGCAGTTGTGGAACAGTAACGTGGCTTTCATCAATAATCATCAAATAATCATCAGGAAAATAATCCAAAAGACAGAACGGACGATCACCTGGTTTGCGTCTGTCAAAATAACGCGAATAATTCTCTATGCCACTGCAATAGCCTAGTTCCTGAAGCATCTCCATATCATTATTAACTCTCTCTTCCAAACGCTTCGCTTCCAAAATTTGACCGTTTTTTTTGAACTCATCACAACTTTCAAACATATCCGATTGAATTTCTTTCAATGCTGTGGCAAGAGTATTACGATTCGTCAAAAAATTTCCTGCCGGATATAAAACCATTTCCGACATTGATTCTATCGTTTTGTTAGTCAGCGGATCAAATTTGCCTAACTCTTCAATTTCATCATCAAAGAAAACTACTCTGTAAGCATAATCGGCATAAGCAGGATGGATATCTACCGTATCGCCTTTAATACGGAACTTGCCCCTATTGAACTCCATCTCATTGCGAGAATACAACGAATCAACCAAAGTCAATAAAAAAGCGTTCATATCAACCTTTTGACCGACTCTCAAATGTATCGTCCCTGCTTCAAAATCCGTTGGATTACCTATACCGTATATGCACGACACACTTGCAATCACAATAACGTCTTTCCTTCCTGACAGCAAAGAACTTGCAGCTGACAGACGCAATTTGTCCAAATCGTCATTGATTGCCAAATCCTTTTCAATGTATGTATTAGTCTGAGGAATATATGCTTCAGGTTGATAGTAGTCATAATAAGATACATAATATTCTACTGCATTTTCAGGAAAGAAACGCTTAAACTCTCCGTATAATTGTGCAGCCAATGTTTTATTGTGGCTCATTATAATAGTAGGCTTGCCTGCTTGTGCAATAACATTGGCAATTGTGAAAGTTTTTCCACTTCCTGTTACTCCTAAAAGGACTTGTGCTTTGTCACCGTCTTTTATTCCTTGAACCAATTGCTTTATTGCCTGAGGTTGATCGCCTGTAGGAGAAAATTCGCTGTGAAGTTTGAATTTCATAACTAATTATTCTTTATTCAGCACTGCCAAGACTGCCAATTTATATCCGAGAAGACCGAATCCGATTATACTCCCATTGCACACGGATGACAAAAGACTTGTACGTCTAAATTCTTCGCGTGAATAGATATTTGAAATATGAACTTCAAAAATGTCTAATGTATCAACATTTGATCTATCAGTTCTGTATTGTATTGCATCACGTATGACCACCGATGTATGTGTGTAACCTCCTGCGTTGATAATTACAGCATCTCCGTGAAAACTTTGTAATTGATCAACAATCTCTCCCTCAATATTGGACTGAAAGTAATCTATCCGACAATCCTTAAACTCCTTACGCAATTCTTTCAAATAGTCTTCAAAGCTTTTATTCCCATATACGGTCGTTTCCCGTTTCCCAAGCAGATTCAGATTCGCACCGTTTATTATAAGTATATTCTTTTTCTTAGTCATCATATTCTTCTCTGTACATATTTATACCGATTATGCGTTTATCTCTGTCCAATACAAACATCTCAGGAACTTTCCAAAGATATTTTCTAATGAGTACGTCATTATCCAAACTAAATGCATTAATCCAATTATCCGGCATTCGTCGCACTGATTTTTTCCATTCATCCAACGTTATATCAGGAGGAATTGTCAACACTCTTACCGAATGTCTTTCTATCAAACAATTCAGTTTTTTATCTTTTCTCAATTTTTTGATTTCTTTCCTACAATGCGAACAGTCAGGATCATAAAACAAAATGATAAGACTATCAGTTTTTATATCATATAATGATAGTGTATCATTCGCACCGTTAATAACAAATCTGAAATTCGGAGCAAATAATCCTAAATGTTGATTATTATACTTATCGAATGTAAGAGTATCACTGTGCTGAGAAAATGCTTCAAAAAAACTAATAGTCAAAATTATAATTATAGTAAATTTCAATCTCATACCTTAACATCCTTATCATCAGTTCTGAATAACCGAATGCAAAGTTACAAAAATAATGCCTTTGTATTAAAAAATATTACCAAATACTGCATTTTATTTTTTTGTTTCCTTGAAAGATTTGTAAATTTGCATCATCAAAATGAATAGTTTCACACATAAAAACTACTACAAATGAAAAAGATTGTATTTTTAACAACACTTATTTTATTCACAATTACACTATTCAGTCAGAATCACACATTGACCTTAAAACAGAACGTTATAAATAACGGTTATAACTTTTGGATTTATACACCTTATGGATATGACACATTACAGGAAAAAACTCCGCTGATCATTTTCCTGCACGGAGCATCACTTTGCGGTAATAATCCGGATAAAGTACTTCGCTATGGACCATTACACGCAATAAACATGGGACGTCGTATAGATGCCATAGTCTTAGCTCCACAAAACCCCGGTGGAAGTTGGCAACCGAAGAAAATAAATGATGTATTGGAATGGGTAAAGACCAATTACAAATCTGACACAAACAGGATATACGTCATAGGTATGAGTCTTGGTTGCTACGGAACACTTGATTATGCAGCAACTTACCCCGATAAAATTGCTGCAGCCATGGCTATCTGCGGAGGAACCACAATGAAAAATTACGATAACATGGCAAAGTTACCGCTTTGGATTCTTCACGGAACAAATGACAAAGCCGTACCGCACAAATATACAAAAGTAATAGCCGATTATCTGAAATCCCAAAAGAAAGACGGACGTTTCCGATATGATTTACTGCAAGGTGAAAGCCATACCTCAATTGCAAAAGTTCTTTACTTAAAAAAAACTTATGAGTGGCTGCTTTCACACAATCTTCAGGATGAGAACCGTGAGGTAAACCGAAATATATCCATTAAAACAGCAGATTTAAAAAACGCCTATTCTGATATGTCACGTAATGCAAAAAAACCGACTGTCAGACGGTAAAATAATCATCCATATATCACACTGCATAACAAATCTCTTTTCTCATTGCGTTATATTTTGCTTTCTATATACAGTCCGATTTCAATGTATCTCTGATCTTACAAACTATCTATTGCAGAGTATAAGATTATTACCTCAACAATAAAAGAAATTGTCAGTCCTGTCCTCAATAGAAATCAATAAAAACACTCCATCATGTTCATCAAAGTAAGCATTCCGTTGTATATTGCTTTCGGTATTATAACAGGTCTGTTTTTTGTTTCACATATTAAACATAAACTCATAAGTTGCATAATTTCTCATACTCATTAATATTTTTATTATTCAAATACTTCTGTACACTATCGTATATATCTATTGCCCATTATAGTTTTACATCTTTGTATATTTCTGTTGTATCCGTATTTAATACAATAAAAAAATTGTTTTTTGGAAGTTTTTGAAAATCTTACATATCTTTGCAACATTGTTTAACCAAAAAATATATAAAATGCAGAAATTTATTACCTTTTTGTTGTCTATCACCGTATTCATACTGTATTCCAACACAAATACAGCACAAACAACACCCTTAACATCCTATAGTTCGGGTTCTGTTTTACAAGGTGAAAAGTTTAATCACGTAAATCCAATAAAGGTAATGGCTGACAACAGAAACGATAATTTCATTACGTTAGCACATTACTATAATCAACTCTGGACATTATATAACACATATGATGAAACATGGATGTACTACACTAATCATAAAGAACCTGCAAAATCACTCCTTTATCTTACAAATAAGGGCTCAAATGCTGTAACGGAAGTTGTTGTTGATAATTTAAAAATATCAGACTTTAATATAGATACCATAAAACGTATAATATATTTCTGCGGAAACAAATTAGAACCTGACAGCACTAATTTTGTAGCATGGACCCATTAGACTCTTTATTTGACCCCAATTCAGGATGTATTTTAACAATATGCAAAATTCCGAGGCTGACAAGAAAAGCCAATTTAACAAAAATAATTTTTTTTGAAGACGAAGTAGGATTACCTAACAGAATAGGACTGATTGCAAGAAGCAGATTATCGGAATGGGAAGACTATTTCATAGATTTTAAAGACTCAGGATGGTATACTTTCTATAAAACAACCAAACATCACTTGTTGGATATTGTTAAAACGGAGAATAAAGTTGCAGTCTTGGGAATGAATTATTACCATGGGTTCGATCTTTTTTCCCATGAAAGACAGAATACACATTATTACACAGGAAGATACTACCAAGTCGGAACATTGATTGACAGTTACATAGATCCTCGAATTCATTTCAAGGCAGCAAGAAGTGAAAAAGACCATGTAGTTGTCATAAGCGAAAGAAATACAGCTGAGATTAGACTGGACGTTGTGGATCTAAACAGCATGTTCTATGTTAATTCACAAGAGATTCTTGGTGGTAATACAGGACCTTGGCATTCAAAACTTATAGATTTTGAATTTGACCATAGAAATTTTGATTTGTATTGTTTGATGAGTGGCAATATTTTCGGACAGGATTTTATATTACATACAAAACCTTATGCTACGTATGGCTATCCGGCAGAAGCAGTTTTACCAAATAATAATTTAATAATGTACAATCTTTTATCAGATATGACATTGTATAATAACGACGAATATTGTATCGCAGTAGGAAAGAAAGCTTTAGATGATTGGTCAGATGTTGAAGACGGTAAAATAGGTCCGTTATATTGGTTTGATATAAAATTAAATACCACTCAAGAAAACGGATGTTATACAAAAAGTGTTTTACCAGTAGAACCAAGAGGTTCTTTATGGATAGATGATATCTATTACGATGAAATAGGTGAAGAAGTGACAGATCCAGATCCCTTTTATATTGGTGTAAATTATTATAATCTGGATACTGAGTGCTTAAGTGAAGAATAACAAAGAAATAACAGGAGAAAAATATCATGAAAAAGTCAGTTAATCTTATGGTGATGTTTATTTGTGCTTTCAGTTGTTATGCACAGGTAAATCTTAATTCAGATTCCTTGTTTTACAGAGAATACGAAGATAGGTATATGTTACCTGAAGTTATAAGCGAAGGGTATGTTTCTTTAGATTGTTTTGATACCGTTTGGGGGTGTTTAGATGCCAATCAGAGTAGTCCCCAATTTCAAAAACATCACGTTCTGGACATAGCACAGCAGTATTATGCCGACAAAAAAACGGAGATTGCTGGCATATCTGCATTTTTCTATATTGCACGGTTCAGTTACATGAATGCTTATCTGTGTATTGCAGACAGTAATTTCAATATTGTAAAGAAAGTTAAAGTCCCTACTTATATGGATCCTAATCATGATTGGATTCATAACAATGTGAAAGAATATTGCAGATATATGGAATTGTTTTTTGATTCTTCGGTTACTGTACAAGGAAAGTTTTATGTTTTAACGGATTACCCTAAACCTTATCCTTACACGGGTTACAATTGGACACAAATTACCGATGACGAAAATGCAAGAAATCTTTTTTTTGGTAATGTAGCAGTTCCGTCGTTTAGTACAACCTGTAAGTTAAATGAGGGAAAATGGTTCTTCAGAAGAATATATGTGCATCCAGGAGAAGATTTTGATACTGTATTAATTGACGGACATTGGGATGTTGCTCCGAGTTATAACATGGTTCCTCTAATTTTTCCTATCATGGCAGAAAGTAATCAAGATTCATCAAGTTTAAACGAAAGTGTTTTGGAAAATGTAATTGCTGTCTTCCCTAATCCTGCCAAAGATTTGGTAAGCGTGAAAAGTCCGGAGAAAATCATCTCAATAGAAATAACCAATTCACTAGGACAAACAACGGACATCATTGCTGTAAATAATTACACAAAGACAATAAATATAGAAGATTATCCTAAAGGCAATTATATTATATCAATAAAGACTTCTTCAGGGTTCGCAATTAAGAAACTTATTATAAAATAATAAAATATTTCTTCAGAAAGAAGCGGATTAAGCAGAAAGACAGGCAAATAATCCGGGTAATTCAGACCTAAATCTTATTACCCGGATTATTTGTATTTGAAACTTTTACAAGTATCAAATATGATACGCAATCACATATTCCCTTAAACTGTCATACCACCATCAACTGAGAATGTTGCACCATTGACGTATGAACTCTCATCAGAAGCCAAGAATACAAACATCGCTGCTATGTCTTCAGGTGTTCCCAATCTTCCTACAGGAACTTTGGCAATCATTCCATCCAAAACTTCTTTCGGCATCTTTGCAACCATATCCGTTGCTATGAATCCCGGTGCTACTGCATTAACGGTAACGCCTTTTCTTCCCAATTCACGGCCGAGAGTTTTGGTCATACCTATAATACCTGCCTTTGTAGCAACGTAATTAGTCTGTCCGAAATTACCGTATAAGCCGACAACTGAAGAAACATTGACAATACGTCCCCAACCTTTCTCCAACATAAACGGAGATAAGCATTTTACACAGTTAAAAGTACCTGTAAGGTTAATATCTATAACACTCTGCCACTGTTCAGGTGTCATTTTCTTCAAAGTAGAGTCATTAGTAATACCTGCATCGTTAATCAAAATATCAACTCCGCCCTTTAATTCCTTAACTTTATTTGCTGCTGCTTCTACATCGGCAAATTGGCTGACATCGACAGGCATAAATGTAAGATTGTAACCCATCTGCTTTGCCTCTTGAACAAATGCTTCTCCCTTTTGAGGATTTCTTGCCCAAACTATTACATCTGCACCTTCCTGTGCAAAACGTATTGCAGTAGCTTTACCGATTCCTGATGTACCGCCTGTAATAACGGCTATTTTTCCTTGTAATCTCATAATATCTCCTGTTTTTTTATATTATTTAATGTTAAATCGAATTGAGAACTCATCTGCAAAAATACGACTTTTATTTATTATTTCGTAATTTTTGAAATAAAATCACCCTAACACCTCAATAATTTTATCCGCTAAAAAATCCGCTAATTTATAATAAGATTCCGTTGTCCATCCTGCAATATGAGGAGTTAGAACAGTATTTTTCATTGAATATAATATCTGAATATCCCTTTTTTGATTCTCATCAATTTGAATTTGCTGGTTGTAATTTTCTATTTCCAATACATCCAATCCGCAACCTCTAACTTTCCCGCTTTGCATTGCTTCGATCAAATCGTGCAGACAGACAACTTTCCCGCGTGATGTATTCAAAAGATACACAGGCTTTGAGAAATGTTTTATAAAATCGGAATTTACCATTCTGTTTGTTTCATCCGTTAAAGGAACGTGTAAAGAAAGAATGTCCGTTTGCTTGAATAATTCGGCTGATGTTACTTCCTCAGCAAACGAATCCGAAAATCCGTGTTTGTATTTGTCATAAGCAATCACCTTACATTCAAACCCTGCAAGTCTTTGAGCAAAAGCATGTCCCATATTACCATACCCGATTATTCCGACAGTTTTTCCTTTAACTTCCACACCCCTGTTTGCTTCTCTTTGCCACAATCCGCTACGTACTTCCCTGTCAGCAAAATTTATTTTATTAAAAAGTGTTAAAAGAAGTCCCAAAGTATGCTCTCCGACTGCATCCCTATTTCCCTCCGGTGAATTAAGACACCGAATATTCTTACTTTCCGCATAATCAACATCAATAGCATCCATCCCCGCTCCACTCCTTGCAATACATTTCAGCCTTGTTGCCCTGTCAATTATTGTTTTGTCTATTTTAACTTTGCTCCTTACAACAATACAATCATAAGTTGCAATACTATTCAGTACGTCTTCGTAAGTATACTGCGGAAAGAAATCAATCTTGTAGCCTTGTTTTTCAAGCTTTTGCTTTAATACGCTGTGGGTTTCGTCTATTAGTAGGACGGTTTTGCTGTTTTGCATTTTTCTTTACACTTTTACCATGTGATTTATAGATAAAATTGACAAATTCATTATATGTACCGTTGTAAAGATTAACATCCACGTTTCCTTTAATGCCTGCGACACTACCTTTATGGGAATACTGCCAAAAAGTCCAGGAAACAGTCTTAGAAGGTTCATTACAAAGCTTACATATCCACAACGGATATTCATCAAAATTACCTTTAATATATTTGTTGTAAGTTTCAACATTCGTGTATATAATAGGTTTCAAACCGTAATGTTTCTCCATTTCACGAAGACATTTGAGAAGATTGTTTTGTACTTGTTTGGTTTGATATTTACCCAATCTGTTACCGTAGGATGCTTCAAAATCAACTACAGGCGGAAGATCGTTTTCATCAAGTTTGACATTACTTATAAAGTTCTTTGCCTGTATTCTTCCGTCCTTACTGAATCGGAAAAAATGATAAGCACCTACTACCATATTTTCTTTTTTTGCTTTTTTCCAATTATCGGAAAAACTCTTATCAACAAAATCTGCCCCTTCCGTTGCTTTCAAAAAGGCAAAGGATACTTTACTGTCTGAAACAACTTTCCAATCTATTTTTCCTTGATGAGCCGATATATCTATTCCCATCACCGGATACTTAACCGAATCAACGGCTAATTGCGGACAAGCATAATACTGTCTGTAATAATCCGACCCGTAAGTGTATATTATCCGTGCAAGAATAAATAACACAAGTAAAACGGTAGATATGATAATTGCTCGTTTAGTCAATTTCTTTGTTCGTTTTTTAGTCATCAATTAAAAATTTCTTTACCTTGCGTTTCGGCTGACCGTAACGACTATACACATTGTTAGTCGATGTATTCAACCAAACCATATCTTTTTCAAAATTAAAAGTTATTGCATTCAGTTCCTCCAACGTAAAAGATGTTTGAAACAATTCATTAAATTCGCGAAGACTTGAAGAAGTTACATTAAATACTTGAAAGAACGAATACTCTTCTTCTGTCTCTTTGTCGTAATTGTAGGACAATAGTTCATTTATTGTATCTTTCGTCCCAGTCAAATGAGATTTTCTTTCGTATAATACACTTATCATATCATCCTGTTCATATATACTGCGTACCGACAATTCATAAAAATTAGTGTCCACTCTGTTCGGGTTTTCTATTGACTTAACCGTCTTGGCAAATTTACGTAAATCAGCGGTCATAAACTCCGTAGCGGGCTTAAGGTTAATATTATCATTATCTTTCTTTATATGACGCACGAAGAACAAAGCACCGTGTATATTATTTACGGTATCATTCAATCCCATTCTCACTAAAGTCATATTTTTCATAAGAGTTACTTTCCCGTCTTTCAAGACATCTTTGCCCTTATCACCATTTCCTGAGTTATTGTCGCAACTTACTGACATAACAATACATATCATTGCAACAATAATACCAATAAATCCTTTTTTCCAATACATCATTTTGTTATCTTCTTATATAAATCATACTCCGAACGGCGAAATTACAATATTTTTCGACAAGAAAGCCACAATAATTAAAAGAAAAGTACTATTTTTGCCGAAAATAACCCTTTTTTTATAAAAAATCATTGCTATGAATATTCAATTTTTAGGAGCAGCAAAGGAAGTTACAGGCTCAAAACATCTACTAACTCTGAATAGTGGCACAAAAATACTTTTTGACTGCGGAATATACCAAGGTAAAGGTTTGGAAACCGATGCCGATAACCGAGATTTGGGATTCAATCCTAAGGAAATTGACTATCTGTTACTCTCCCATGCCCACATTGACCATTGTGGCTTAATTCCATACATTATCAAAAACGGTTTTCACGGGACTATTATATGCACCCCCGCAACACGTGATTTGTGTGCCATACTTTTGGTAGATGCAGGTAAAATTCAAGAGCAGGATACCATAACGTTTAACAAAAAAAGGCAACTGCAAGGTCTTGATCCCGTAGAACCTTTGTATACCGCCGAAGATGCAAGGGTAAGTATGCAATATTTCGTGTCCATTCCTTACAATAAGGAAATACGCTTAGGAGAATTTTCCATTATGTTTACGGATAACGGACATATACTCGGAAGTGCAACGTGCAATGTCAAAGTTTTTGAGAAAGATCCGCAAAATGGAGAAGAGAAAATCACAAAGATTGCTTTCACCGGTGATATCGGACGATACGGAGGAAGAATTTTGGAGGAACCTCAACCGTTCCCTCAAGCCGATTACTTAATTATGGAATCCACGTACGGGGATTCTCTCCATGAGCCTTTGGAAGAAAGCGATCAAGAACTTTTGAAAATCGTAAAACAAACATGTTTGAAAAAAAGAGGTAAGTTAATAATTCCGTCTTTTGCTGTCGGAAGATCTCAGGATATAATTTTTGCATTGAATTACTTGTGGGAAACTGGGCAACTTCCACCTGTAGAAGTATATGTTGATAGCCCGCTGAGTTTTAATGCAACAAACATTTTCAAACTTCATCAAGAGGAGTTTAATGATAAGCTGCAAGAGTTCATGAAAACAGATCCTGATCCGTTCGGATTTGAAAAACTTCATTTCGTTCAAAACGTTGCAGAGAGCAAACAACTTAACTATTCATTGTTACCTTGCATCATAATAGCATCCAGCGGAATGATGGAGGCCGGAAGAGTAAAACACCACATAGCTAACAACATTGAAAAACCTTCTACCACCATTCTCGGAGTAGGATATTGCACTCCATCTACGTTAGGACACAAAATCCTGCGCGGGGACAGAGAAGTTTCCATATTCGGAATAAAACATACAGTGAGAGCAGACGTAAAAAAACTGGAATCATATTCAGCCCACGGCGATTATGAAGAAATGATTCGCTTTATATCATGCCAGAACAAAGACAACTTAAGAAAAATATGTATCGTACATGGTGAAGAACAAACTCAACAGAAGTTTGCAAAGCATCTGAGAGAAAAGGGATTCAAAAACATATTTATTCCGAATAAACACGATAAGATCGAACTGGATTAAAAATAATACTACGAATATCAGTGTATTATTAAAGAAAATGAGTGTGTTTTTCTTACGGGAAACACGCTCATTTTCTTTAATAATCGGTATCTGACAACGTTTCTACAAGAATCACTTCTCTATATCATCAAAATAGTAATCATATATTACCTCAAAATACTTCTCTTTATTGACATAGTCTTTCGGATAACAGAAAAATTTATAATTACTGATTAATTCATCACCGTAATATCCCTCTACCCAAAGATAATCTCTGTTCGGATTAAAGTTTTTCATATCCTTGTAGGCAACACTTGCCAAAAGACTGCTTTGATTTGCCTTAACGACGGACTTTTCTCCTATATAGATATAATGAATTGAATCGTCCTGATTCATTATCCTGAGCTTGTACGTCAAAAGTGTATCCTGCATCAGATCGCTGCACACATAAACTCTCACACTGTCCTTATCATTCACGTCTATTGTAAATATCACATCTTGAAAACATTTTTGAGCAGTGTAATACAACGGTTTGACATCTCCCGATGCCTCAACGCATCCCCAACCTACGCAGGGATAAGGATCATTATACTGCCAAAACAACGTTCCCATACAATAAGGTTTGTTTTGTCTGTGGGCTTCCATTGCAAGTTTCATTCCCTCCTGTTGAGTCAATTGGGAATACAGAATATACTGCTCGTCAGTTTCATAATCTCCAAACCACTCTTTCACTCTGTTGTCAATAAGTTCAAAACCTCTCGGATGTTTTTGATGAACGGCAAAACCGTCATTATCCTTTGTGTACGGATGTGAGCAATATTTCTCTGCAGTCTGGGGATTCATGGCTCCCTGGAATCCGTATTCGCTCATAAATCTCGGAATTTTATGAGTATAAGTCTCAAAATTAGAATCAGCCCACCAAACTCCGTAATAGTGAGAATCTCCGTGAGTACGACTTCTTTCACTTCCCCATCCGTGATTGACAGGAGAAGAATGGATATAATCCAATGTAGGAACATACCTGTGAGCAATTGAACCGAGTACGTTTTTAAACAGATAATCATACTCTTTTACGGCTTGAACGGTATCTTTTACAATATCTTTCCACCCCCAATGGTTCCAACCTTCCCAAATCTCGTTGTTACCGCAGATAAGTGCCAAAGACGGATGACCTGCTATACGAATAAGGTTTTGACTTGCATCTTGTTTAACGTTATTTATAAACGCACTGTCCACAGGATACAATTCCGTCGAAAAAGGATAATCCTGCCAAACCATAATACCGTATTTGTCGCAATAATCAAAGAATTCATCCGAACCGTAATCACTACCGCCCCAAATCCTCAACATATTCATATTAGCATTTGCTGCCAATATCACATCGTTCAATGAATTGGCATAAGTCATTATGTAATTTGCTCCTTTGGCAAATACATCCTGTCCGTTTACTTTGAAATAAAAACTTTCTCCTATCTCATCTTCCTGTCTTATCAATCGTATTTGTCTTACCCCGAATTGAGTTTTGTACAAACAATCAGACTCTTCATCCAAACAAAGATTAAATTTATACAAGTATTGTTTCCCCATACGGTTAGGATACCACAATTGAGCGTCTTTCAACGTAAATTCCAAAGTATAATATCCTGTTTCGTCGGGCTGCAATTCAAACTCTAATGCTTCTTCTATATCAACGGCATATTCAAAATCCTGATGACAATCGGTAACAATAAGTTTGTGTGCCTGTTTCAAGGGTTTGAAAAAATGAACATTCAAAATCATTTTCCCGTCAAAAGAGCCGTCATCGTTGCATATAATATCTTTCGTCTGAATATTGGCATAGTCAATATAAGGAGAATCTTTTTCAAAGGAAAGCCAAATTGCATTGATACGAGGAGCCAAAGTTTTCGGGTGCCAATCCCAACCGTACAAATATTGAGGCGAACGCTGGTTCATTCGTACGGAATCTTTAGGATTAAATCTCAACTCAATTTTATTTTTTCCCTTTTTCAAGTACTTTTTAATATCCTGACGGTACTCTAAAAATGAATTATTGTAATATTTAACGAATTTTTTATTCACATATAAGGAACAATTTCCGTCAAGATTCTGAATATTCAAATATGCACAATCTTTTTTCAATTGTTCTTTAGTAACACGAAACTGACATGAATAATTCCAAGTCATTTTATCAATTTCCTCCAATTGTTTCTCGTTATCACGAACAAACATTGAATCAATGATTCCGTTTTTTTGGAGAATATCGTACGTATTTACGTGAAAATCCAAATCAAATCCGTCACATTTAATCCCGTCCCCGTTAGTCAGTTGAGCATCATAGAAAAATATTACGTTATCCTCAAACTTTTCTTCCTTTTGTCCGTAACAAAGGGACGCAACAAACAACATGACAACAACAAATAATCGTTTCATCTCTATTAATATCGGAAAAGATTTTTTCTTTTTTTATAATTGTAAACTAATTTCGCCGATCTAATCTTCAAACATTAGTAGCATAGAGCCGCAGCTCCTAAAATAGCAGCATCCTCTTCTTTTAATCCTGACAATTCTACTTCTATCGTATTTTGGAATACGGAAAACAGAAACTCATTAAGATATTTCTTTAACGGATTCAAAAGAATATCCCCTGATTTGGACAAACCTCCGAACAAATATACTTTTTCCGGAGAGGTTATCTCACAAGCATTTGCTATTCCCAAAGCGAGCATCTTTGCTGTATAATCAAAACATTTCAAAGCCAAAGAATCACCTTTCAACGCTGCCTCATAAATATCTTTACTTGTAATTTCATCTTCGTTAATTGCCCTTAAAAGTGATTGTTCCGTGCTTTCGTTCAGCATTTGTTTGATAGTAATCACAATACCCGTTGCAGAAGCATATCTTTCCACACAACCTTTTCTTCCGCAATTACACTGTCTGCCGTCAATGTCAATTATAGTATGTCCCACTTCTCCTGCAAAGCCCGTATGTCCGTACACCAACTTACCATCGACTACAATTCCGCTTCCGACTCCGGTACCTAAGGTTATCATCACAAAATTTTTCACATTTTTTGCCTTACCGTAGATCATTTCCCCGATAGCCGCTGCATTAGCATCATTAGTTACGGTAACTTTCAAATTGTATCCGTCTCTCAACAATAAAGTCTCCAAGATATCTTTCAACTCTATTATTCCGTTAAAAGGCAAATTCGGAGCATACTCAATAGTTCCGTGATAGAAATTGCCGTTAGGAGCTCCTATTCCCACTCCCAATATGATATGTTCTTCTTTTACCGAATCGGCAAGCAATTCTATCTTGGCAGTTACGGATTTCAAATAATCATCCGCACTTACAAAATCTTTGGTTTTTAACTTTTCTTTCTTAACAACCAAACCGTCTGCATCAACCAGGCCGACTACCGTATTAGTCCCGCCGATATCAATCCCGATACTGTAATTCATTTTTATTACTTGTTTATATCATTCATTAAATCTTCCATTGTAAAGAAACCTTTACGGCCTTTTAAAAACTCCGCTCCCAATACTGCTCCCAAAGCAAGCCCTTTACGACTGAGAGCCTTATGCTTAATCTCTATTATATCGCAATCGGAGTCATAAGATATGATATGAGTCCCGAATTCTTCCCCTTTCCTGACGGAATTTACGGGCATATAGGATTCATCTCCCTGAATATCTTTTTCCCATTCGGAAATACGATTGTAATTCGCCAACAAATCATTTGCAAGTGTAATTGCAGTACCTGAAGGAGAATCTTTTTTGTGAATATGATGGATTTCCGTAACAGAAGGTGTATAATCCGAGTATTTATTCATCATCTTTGCCAAATAAACATTCAACTGACGGAACAAATATACCCCGACGGCAAAATTAGATGAATAAAGAAAGGAAAGATTCTCACTGATCACTCTCCGTTTTACGAAATCCAACTCATTATACCACCCTGTTGTACCGCTGACCAGCGGAATATTTCTTTTGAAACATTCATCAAAGTTGCCGAGTGCAACAGAAGGTTGAGTAAATTCAATTGCAACGTCAATAGTTTTAGGATCTACTTTGTCAAACTTATCGTTGATATCTATAATTCCTGCAATGTTATGCCCTCGTTCCGATGCCGTCAGTTCAATCTGACGCCCCATTTTGCCGTAACCTATAATCAAAATATTCATTTTACAAATGATTTCAGTAGTTTTGGTCGTGCAAAATTAAGAAAATAAAGTTAAACAATATAAGCCTGAAAAAAATATTATCAACAATGATATTAACATAGCGAGGTGTATGACTGTACTTTCGTTTTCACATAGTGCATCACCAATCCGTATAAACAGGGAACTTTTCTCTGCCTTTGTCCAATGATTCTTTATCTATATCATAATAAAATACGTTTTGCGAAGAACAATCAAGCGGTTGCAAAAAATTTCCTTTCATATCAACGATACAACTGTCCCCGCTGTAATCCGTACCGTAGGAATCCGTACCGCAACGATTTACACCTATAACGTAACATTGGTTTTCAATTGCACGTGCTTGCAAAAGAATCTTCCATTGTTTGCTTCTGCTTTTCGGCCATGAGGCTGTAAAACACAGAACATCATATTTGAAACTGCCGTTTACGTATTCATTCTTGCATATATCCGCAAAACGCAAATCATAACATGTTCTTAAACTTATTTTCCAATTCTTGAAACTAACCGTTCGGGATTTCGTGCCTGCCGTAAGTACTTTTGCTTCATCGGACAATGAAAACAATTTTTGCTTATCATAGTATGATTCCTGATCTTCTGTTATGAAATAATGTCTGTTAAAGAACTGAGCGTTACTTTCAATCAATAGGGAGCCTTCCGTTGCACAGGCTTTCCGTTTTGCCAAGTTACGCATAAGGTCCAGTCCTTTTTGCTGACTGTCCTTACATAAAGACGTTTCAACCACAAAACCCGTCATAAACATTTCAGGAAAAACAATCCAATCTACAAAAGACGGAATGTCTTTGCATATACTCTCTAAATTGTTGAAATTCTTTTCTATTTCATAATCATGAATTTGCGGCTGTATCAAGGCAATTTTCATAACTTTCTCCGTTTATTATTCGCAACACTGAATTAATAACATTGTTTTTTATTTCAGGGATGTCCGCAATTGCAGGGATGATCTTTTTTTATTTTAGCATCAGGGAAGATTTGTTTAACTGCTCTCTGCTCTTTCCTCGTCATAAGAATCGCACGTATATCAAGAAACTTAAGTTTCATCTTTTTGAAACTTTGATCAAACACTCTGATTTGATTATCCCACAGAATAAGTGTATCAACAGGCAGATCCGCCATTTCTTCGGGCAGAGAAGTCAGATAATTTTGTGCAAAATTGACGTAATGTAAGTTTTTAAGTTCCTTTATTGACGAAGGAATCTCCTTTATTGAGTTACGGCTCAAATCCAATCTCTCAATATTTTTCATTTGTAATATTTCAACAGGAAATTCTTTGATATGCTGTTTTTTAAGAATCAAAGTTCTTACGCTGTCAGGCTGTTTCATCGCTTCTTGCAATGAAAAAAAACAACCGTTTTGCGAAAAAGCGGTATTGAATAAGCACAATACTGCCGCAAACAATGATAAAACAAATATTTTATGACAAAATTTCGTTTGCATCTGCCACATCTTTTTGCATTTGAGAAATCAATCCGTCAATATCGGAGAATTTCCTCTCCCGGCGTATAAAGTCAACAAATTCTATAGTGATAATTCTGTCGTAAATGTCTTCATTAAAGCCGATGATATATGTTTCAACGGTTTTCTTACTTGCATTAAAAGTCGGGTTATTACCTATATTGGTAACGGACTTATATGTCTTCCCGTCTATTACGGTCTTTGTCGCATAGACTCCTGAGAAGGGTATGAGTTTATTTCTGGAAATATCAATATTTGCAGTAGGAAATCCCATCTTACGCCCGTTTTGCAAACCTTTTATTACTTTTGAAGTCATACGGTAAGGATAGCCGAGCATATTGTTTGCTGTTTTTACATCTCCGCATGCAAGTGCTTTCCTTATCTGTGTAGAAGAAACCTCAATTCCTTGAAAATAAATACCTGATGCGTCTTTCTGCACTTTTATCGTCCGATAATACCCGCTTTGAAGTAATTCTTCATATTCGTTATTATTCGGATTACCGAAACGATTGTCGTAACCCAACAACAAAACCTTGATTTTCATCTTCTGCAACAAGACATCCAAAAAACGTTTGGGCGAAAGAGAGGCAAATTCCGCAGTAAAGGTAACGGCAACCAAATAATCAACTCCGAAACGTGCAATTTCTTCAAATCGTTCTTCGGTAGTTTGCAATAATTGTACGGGATCATCGCCTTTTTTATCCAACACCTGACGCGGATGATTGGAAAAAGTAACCACACAACTGCAGGCATCGTTTTGTTTTGCCGATACGGTGAGTTCTTTTAACATCTGTCTGTGTCCGATATGCACTCCGTCATACATTCCTATGGTTATGACGCAGGGTTTGGTAATTTCGCCGATATTTTCCAAAGACAGAATCTTCAATTGTCAGGTTTTATTTGCAGGTTTATAATGTTGTCCGAATAAAAGTCAGACAACGAAATTTTTTGCAAATATACGAAATTTTTGTTTCTGCACTATATTTTTATAAAGCATGATAAAATTTTTGTAAAAAATGAAATCGTTTTTGAAATGTCAGTAAAGAGTTTTGTAATCATTAAAAAAAATTTTGTTTCAGACCGTCCGAAAAATATTTCAGACCGTCCAAAACCAACTTTTGGACGGTCTGAAATATAATTTTGAACCGTCCTGACGAAAATTTCTTTAATGATTTCAAAAATTTCTTCACTGTTTACAAAAGTTTTCTTAATGATTACAAATCTTTTCATACTTTTTAATGCAACCGTAACGGAGTTTTTGATTTCTTTATCGCATATTAAAAACGCAAACATTATATTACGAAAAATATTTTCATTACTCAATAACGGGATTTATAACCAAAAATACTTATCTTTGCAAAAAAATGTTAAGAAGTTATGAAAAGAGTAATTTTAATGTCGGCATTATTGTATTTGAGTATGGTGCTTACTGCTCAAACGGAAGTAAAAAGTAAACTGGTTAAAGTAACCGTTTATCCGAACAATGCTTTAGTCGAGAAAAGCGTTAAAGTCAATCTGGTAAAAGGCGAAAACAAATTTATTATAACCGATAACGCCACAACGTTCAATAAAGACAATCTGCACTTTACAAGACAGGAAGATTTTTTCATTACCGGTGTAAATCTGAAAACGGTAAATCAATCGTTTAATCAAGCAAGTAAAGATAAGTTTTCCGCTAACGTTGC
>JAFUYA010000078.1 GCA_017477025.1 Bacteroidales bacterium
ACGATAATTCCCTGTTCTTGAATAAAGGCGGTTAGCCCGTCAATAATATCATTTAAGCGTTCCGGGACAAAAATCTCTCGTTTTTCCTTCGGCAGACGCATTTTTGTTCCAAGCATTTGTTTTATTTGAGTAAGCGTATCATTATCCGGATCTTTAGGTAATTTATTTTCTTCCCTAACCTGTTTTTCTCTTTTCTTTTCTTCTTTATTACTTTTTCTATTGGATTCAAATAGAGCAAATGTGTCTTCTATATTTATAAAATCATTAATATCTACAGCCTGAGCATTAGGATTATAATAAGCCTCAAAATCCATACTTATAAAACAAGCTCTGCTTACGTCACTCGTACAAGTATCAATAACTTGTTCTAAATTGTATTGCAATGAAAGTGCATTAATGAACTTTTTATAGAAAACGGAATAAATACCCGAATCAGTGCATCGTTCTTTCAAATTAAACAATAGTTTCAGCCCGTCTTCACCCGGAGAAATAAACATCATACACAGACGATTATCTTTCATTAATACGGATTTTAAAGTATTAATATTGACAGATTTTTCACTTAAATGATCTATATCAACAATAAAATGCTCAATATAAACAAAATTCTCTAATCTTCTGAACGGCGGATTAAACGCTCCGCAGACAATATACGGTAGTTGCTTTTTCAAATAGGCATAACGTTTTTTATCCAAATCTCTGATGATGCGTAATTGTTTAATTTTGGCAACAATCTCCGTTCTTGGATTTTTTATACTGCGATATAAATAATCCACATTTATTTTTATCAACCTATCCGAAGATGACTGTATATTTTTACCGGCAAAAAACATAATACTGAACTATTTAAAATCTTTCAATATCTGTGCAAAACGTTGAGCATACAGTTGTATTTGTGTAATACGGGAACGTTGCAAACCGTCTATTAACACTATATCTTCCAAATAATCGTTTAACGATTGAATAAGCACTCTGCGTCCTAAGTTTTCCAACCAATACGATCCGTCTTCTCTTACAGAATAATACTCATCAGTAATAACCTCTTGACAGGCTATATTATAAACTACATAATCGACCCAAATACGATATAATTCAATCACATCATAAACCAATACCGGACGATTATAATCATCTCTGTGTAATACACCTACGTATGGATCGATACCTGCTTTTATTAAAGCACTCTCCACCTTGCCGTACAATACACCATAGCCGTAATTAAGAAAGGCGTTAATAATATCCATAGCAGGTTTTTGCGTTCTTGTCTTGAAACGCAATTCTTCAGGCAACACATTATTAAGTGCTTCAAAATATATCTTACTTGCAACCCCTTCCCAACCTCTTAATGACGGAGCCACGTCGGAAACAATCTCTCCATCCAGAAGAGATATTTTTGTTTTGTAATCCTCCAATCGTGAAATGGCTTTTTGGGAATTACGCTTTCTAACTATATCATCTTGATTGTCCATCATAAGAATCAATGCTTGTTGATTCTCTATTTTTGTGCATATAACTTCTTTTATCCATTCCAATGCGGCGTGAGAAAAAGTAAAATTCAACTGTCCTTTGCGTATTGTTGCAATTGAACCGTATTTATTACTCCATATTCTACCTACAGGTGTTCCGGCTTTGTCATTAAAAAATATTTCTATTTCCTTTTCTACGGCTAACATCACTGCATCGGAGGTCAATGACACTCCTTTCCCAATTTGTATTGAAGACACACTATCCGCAGGAATGTTTTGCTTACCTTCCTTAGTAGAAATAACGAACGAATCACTATCTCTGTTGATTGCTGTGCCAAATGTATTAACAACGAGTTCCATACGTTTATTTTATAAAGAAATCATCAACAAAAAACACTTTCTCTTTAGCTCTTGTTATTGCAGTATATATCCATTGATAAGTTTCTTTGGTTGGATTGAGCGTTAAATTCCTTTTATCTATATGAATATAAACATTATTCCATTCTCCTCCTTGTGCTTTATGACAGGTAATAGCATAACCATACGAACAACGCAAAGCATTCAAATACTGGTCCATTTTCATCGCATCATCAAACTTTTTCTTATCATTCTTCTCGGTTATACCTTTCTTTTTCATTCTAATAATAAAATCTACATACAACGCCGTCTGTTGAACAGCATCAAGATTGTTTGTGCTGGATGTAATGGATTCTTCTATTAACAATGTAGTGAATTCTCTTTGACTAAAGAGTTCTTTAACTTTGACTTGTAGAAATTTAAGAGATGTATTCAGTTTTGACGACATACTATATACACTGTCTTGCATTACCTCCACAACTTCAACCATATCACCATTCATCAATCCTGTAGTATATTGATTCTGACAAACCATCAATAAATCTCCTTTTTCCACATCTTTTTTATACCCCAACTGCTTGCGAATCTTTTCTGACATATCTCTGCATCCTGCATTACTTCTGCATATAATTACAGTATGATTGTAGCCATATCTACGCACATCCTCCAAATACAATCGTTCAATATCTTGTACATGTGTCAGTAAATGTATGTCTTTATAATTTCTCAAAGGCAACATTCCCCAAACCTTTCCTTTACCGTAGAATTTCTTATTTGAAGGTGCTTTTTGCCAAAGTTTTCTTATTGATGCCGCTGCTTGAGTTATCGTGTTGTTGTCCGTTTGTCGCATTATTTGAGTAAGAGAAGCTTCCTGAACTGAATAATTGAATGTCTGTGCAATGTAATCTCGCTGCATTGCAGGAGAAAAATAGCCATTGACCGGTGGCAATTGAGCAGGATCGCCTACAAAAATATATTTAGAATCCTTTCTCGGATCGTAGCCTAACAATTCCGAAAGCAGTCTGCCTGTTCCGAATTTTGCTTGTGTTATAATCTTTTCTGCAAAATCCGAAATCATAGAAGATTCATCTATAATATATACCACTTTTGATGGACTATCTTCTTTTATTGTTACAGGCTCAAAAACCAAATGTAATTTGGCTGTTTCTGTTCTATTGTAGGTAAAAAGATTATCTATGTTTTCAACATCTCTATTAAAAGACTTATAAGAGTATATCATACTATGCACAGTATCCGCTTTAGAGCCTGTATAATTTGCCAAAATCTTACTGGCTCTGCCTGTTGGTGCCAATAGTTTGTATGGACGTTTTATCTTTTTCAAATGTTCTATCAAAAAACGCATCAATGTCGTCTTGCCTGTTCCTGCATAACCTTTCAAAACAAATATTCTGTCTTTGTTTTCTACAAATTCTTTTAGGTTATCCAATACTTTCTGCTGTCCTTCCGTTAAATTGATGTCTTTCAAATTACTCATAACGTCTAAATTGTTTGAATTCAAATCTTACTATTTTTTCGCAGTTTGCGTTTTCTGTAACATTTCTTTCTGTACAAGAGGCTATACATGTTATATTTCTTTGTTGAAACCTTTTAATCAAAGCATAACAAAGAGTAAATTCTCCCATAATATGTACTGTGATTTGCAAGCCATAATTATTTATAACGTCTTCCACTATTTCATCGGCAAGCAGAGAAATATCTTTTTCTGTACTTTGCGGCACAACATTGGGGAAAGGATAATCTACAACTTTGTCGTATTGCCTTGTTGCTTCAGTTTGTTGCTCACTCCACATTTTATAAGGATGATTCGTTAAGTTTATTAAGTTCATTGTCAATCTCTTTTTTACCAAAATACGTTACACCCATCTTATTTAATGTCTCTATATTTTGCTGTTCTTCTTTTTTATTCTCTGAAAGTTTATCCATATAAGCAAATAAAGAACTTTTGGTACTTAATCCGAATAGTGATTTTATTGCGGCAGCTTTATAGACTATTTCATTAAACATTTTTCCTTTTTCCCAGCCTGTTTTACACTCCCTAACATACAACTTATTGTTTTTTGTATAAACAACGTCTAACTCATTTTTACTTCTTTCATCCCCATGTTTAAGAATTTCTATTCCACAAACAATATCATCTGGTTTCTCCTGCTCTTTTGTGAGATAGAAAATGAGATCTTCAAACCAACCGCCTGATACATAAAACATATCATCTCCTGAAATAAAACCTGTCTCACTTTTTATAGGAATATCATTGAAAAGAATAAAGTTTTTAATTCTCTCTGCCCTTGTCTCTTTATCGCCTCCAACACCCTCTTTTAGTTTAACTTCGTCAATGACCTCATAAGGATACTGCTTAGAAGAGTTCTTTTTACAAAACTTATTCTTGTCTTTCAGTTCTCTAAGCTCGCATAATTCATTATTGTAGATATTTCTTAAATCATTTAACTTAGAATAAACTGTTTTTGCATTTTCAAAAGAAAGATAACCTTCTCTACTGATTGTATTACCTATTTTTAGATTGCATAAATGTAAATATTCTTCTACGTTTTTTATCTTATATTTTATCTCCTGCGATTGCATAGAATTAATATTTACTACTATATTCTTTGGAAAAGGTATATAGAAGAATTCCGTTTCTTGATAATTGGTTTTAAAGAAATCATACACAGCAATCGCTATCATTTTTGTACCACCTGTAAGATTAACACAAAATTTTTCTTTTCCACTAATATTTTGTTGTAATGTATGTTACACATATTCAAGATTTTCTTCTTTACCTTCTTCCAAATAGATTTTTTGATTTGAAATACTTCCTATTACGTTAGCCAAACATTGCATAGCCGTTTGGATCTTTTTAGCTTTACTCACTATCCAAACAATGTTATCACCTTTTTCGTACATTTCTTTTACAAAAAGATAATTTGGAAGTGTTTGTTCTGATACTATATTTACTATTGTTTTCATGATGCTATTTTCTTATTCTTCTATTGTTAATTTTACAAAACCGAGAAGTTGTACTTCTTTTCCTTGTTTATTTATTCTACGAGATTTCGGAAAAGGATAATCTGTATACTTTTTATCATTACCAGGTCGTGCCTTTCTTACGATATCATTCCATTCAGTCACAGTCATCATACCCATAGCCCAATCACCTGTCATAAATTTCCAACCATTAGCATGCCCAACACGAAGGATACACGAATTATCTTCCACTTTGTTAACTTTTTCTTTAATTTCATTCACTACATCAATATACTTTCCTACAATATCATCATCGGCTATATAATCATACCAAAAATCAATATCATTCTGTATGATTCTTTTTGTATGATTATTGATTAGTGCAAATAATTCTTTTATGCTTTTAACAGGACACATTGTTGTATCCGCTATTTTCATAGACAACGATGACTCTTCTTCTGTCGTAATTGCCTCTACAAATTGACTTGCCTTCTCATCTTGATAAGAATTATTTTCCCTTATGTTTAAGTTGATCATATTTATGGCGTCCATACTTTCTTGCTCAAAACATGCATCTGAAATTTGTAATGTCTGCATAAGGTTGTAATCTAATAAATTACCGTATTTATCTTTCTTCTTAGTTTTGAGCAAATCATCAGGCTTATTATTGTTTTTTTGTCCTTTTCTTAACATAGAAGACAATATAACAGTTCTTATCGCACCTTTAATGGAAGAACCAGGTATATAAGGCCTACCGAGTCCATCGTGGATATGTTCTCTTAGTTGTTTTGGTATTTTTGATGGTATTTCTTCTAAATAAATGTATCTATCCAAAAAAGAATCATCACCT
Organism: Bacteroidales bacterium; assembly: GCA_017477025.1. Taxonomy (GTDB): domain Bacteria; phylum Bacteroidota; class Bacteroidia; order Bacteroidales; family P3; genus Scybalousia_A. The sequence continues at coordinate 5,656 of JAFUYA010000078.1, forward strand.
TCAGAAAAGAACTGTTCAAGAAAATATTTTACATTATCCCCCCTTTGCAAACAAGCAGTCCATTTATCTATACTTATTTTCTTTGCTAAAAGATTCTCTGCAACTTTTTTGTGATTAATAACAGACAAAAAATTATCTCCATCTATTTCCTGTCTTATATAGTCAAAGTTTTCTTGCAAAACTTCTCCACTGCCGATATGTACGGGAGTTAATGTCTTTATTTTAATGTTTTTTCTCTCACTTGTCATAGCATTAAATATTTATAGGTAATATCAATGACCTGCCACAACGCCAAATATGATGCAACTGCTCTTCATTCCACTGAGGTCGTAAATCTACAATCCGTCCAATAGTTTCTATACCGTTGGTCTTTCTTTTGAATACAGAACCTTCAGAAAAACCATAAATAAAATTTTTCCTCAGTCTTTGATAGGGATAAGTAGTAATCCAGCCACCTCGTCTTTGAATGTCGTATGCAATATTCTCATCCGTCATCATATCTTTCAATTGTTGCTCACTCTCAGGAAAATATACTGATAAACAGACACAATAATCTGCACCTTCATTCGGTAAAGATATGGTTATTTTGTCTGTCTTGCATTCAAAATAACCGTTACCAACATTTCTGTCTGTGCCTATTCCTTCTTCGGCTAACAATGGCATAGCTTTATCCAATAAAGTCGTATCTCCTTCTACAATAAAATACAAACCAGAATAATCTTTGAAAGAGACTCTATCCACATAATAAGGTTCAGCATCACTATGCATTGTTCTGTCTTGTAATCTTATTCTTTGCACTACTTGAGTAGAAATAAAATCTTTGTCGATAGTATCACTGCAAAGATATTCTGATTGTATATCCTTAACAAGATTAGGGCTTGTCTCCAAATCCGTTCCTGCTGAAACTAAAGAAAAATAGCCTGCATCTACATATCGTATCTTTTTTATCTTCTTATTATTTTTAACATCTAAAGCAGGTAGTTTGGCTGCCATAGGCTTAGGAAAGAAATATATTGTATCTTCTTTACTTTTTTGATAATAAGGAAATAATGAGGATATTGTAAATCCCAAATCTCCGTTATCGGGAATTTGCTCACCTAATTTTGCTAAGCAAGAAGTGATTGCAGCATACATCGTGTCAGAGGCAATAGTCTTCTGACTAATACTGTAATCACTTCTGCTATTGGATATATGCAAACAGGAGTTAAAATGCAGTTTATAAACTTTTAATTCTGCCATAACACTGTTACTTTTCTTTTTTATCCGTCCATTCATTAGATTCTGATAATTCGCTTGTATTGACTACCGTAAGTTTTACTTGTCCGTAACCTCTTGAGCCGCTACCTCCCAAATAATCATTTTCTAATAAATTGATACCTTTATTTAGCATATTTTTAAATTCCTGCTCATTATCATTATCCCATACGTTTAGGATTATCTCTCCTTCAAATGTTACTCCTGCAGGCACTCTTTCTGTTTGACGAGGATTATCGGCCTTACCTGTTACTCTATTGATACTATTTTCTGATTTATTTTCTGTATAAGGCATAGGAAGATAATCGGATTTTTCTAAATTTTTAATACTCTTTTCTGTAAAATAAAAATCTCTCACTATTATCTTTGATGGTTTTGGATTGCTCTTATCTGCAACACCAAACAACTCATTTATAGCAGAGTCTTCTCCTACTTTATTTGCTCCTGCTTCTTGTTCTAAAAGACAACGAATTTTGCCTTTCAATGACGAACCCGGTATATATGGTTTTCCGTCGGATAATTTTATTACTGGATTATCCACCCCTCCTATTTCTACGTTATCACTGTTACCGCCTATATGCAATCCTGTTAATACTTCTATTGCATATTTCATTTTTATTTTCTTTACTAACTTTGTCATTTTATTTTCCTCCATATAGTTTATGATATGCTACCACTGCTTCAAAAATATTTACAAAATTTTTGAAATACTCTCTGTATGAATCTTTATGTCTTATTTCACTTATTGCTTTAGACATTTCTTCTTGAAACTGCTTTATCGCCGTATTATTGACATCTCTACCTACGGCATACGCAAGCAAAGGATTAAGCATTGCGACATCAGAAAGATTCACTTCAGCTTGCATTTCTATATGCTTCACTTCTCCAAAAAATCTCCTAAGTTGAGATGTTGTCATAGGTTTAGGATCTTTCATAGATCTCCCATTTTTACCTATTTTATCCTGTCCTTCTGCCAAAAATTTTCCGAATGATTTACACCATTCTACAATATCTGGTGTTATTGGTTCATGAACCCATTTCGGGTCTAATTTTTGAATTGGATACTTTTCCATAGTACTACTTATTTTAATTATTTTTTATTTTGTTTTTCTTTATCTTTCAAAAGTAATTCTGCCCACCGACAACTAATTGCAATAAGTCTGAAATTCTCATCATTCTTTCCTTTAAACAATTCTTTGTCCCTTAATTCTCTGCAGAATTCTTTTATTTTAGAATTCTTATCATACCTTTCCATATATCTTGTAAGATAATAGGCTGTATGCCAAATATAAGAATAATCCTTCGCTTTATTTTTATCTTTGTTTTCCTTGTTTTCTTTCACTTTTTCATAATACATCATCAGTTGATGCAATATACTCTTTGACATACCTTCTTGGGTAATCAATTCACAGAACTTATTCTTATATTCCTTTACGTATGCGAAATCATTTTCCCAAGAAATAGTTTCGTTAAACATAGTGAAAGCATTCTTCTTTAATTCTCCGTCTTTTTCATATTTCTTCGCCTTTTCTTCTGCCTCTGCTGAAAGTTCGGCATATTTGGCTATCGGAAATTTGTCATCTCCTATTACTATTCCTCCTGAAATATGAATACCTTCTTTTGCAAACTCTTTATCTACTTCGCTATGAACTTTCTCCGCAAAATCTATAACCTTGTCCCAACGTCCAACTGCAAAAATATCATCTCCTCCAGCATACATCAAACCGACATATTCTTTATCCAAGATTTTTTTCACTCTGCTTTCAATAACTTTGCTTTCAAAAAAAACCATTAGTCTGTTAGAAAATTCAGAGTATTCGCTCCATGAATCAAACCCATCTGCAAACCGTTTTCCCAAGCCGTCTACATCCATTCTCAAAACACCAAAATAAGAACCTTTTGCATAATCGGAAAAGTTTTTGAATTCTTCGACCTTTTTCAGTTCTTCACCTTTTTCTATCTGTTCTTTTACAGACGGCAACACATGCAACTCACCATCTATACCAACTAAATGCTTGCTTTCAATTCCCGTAACATCACAGACTCTTAAATCAGCATCTATCTTTTGAACTTCAAAGAAACTATTGTAATCTTCCAAAAGTAAATCCTTAAATTTCTTTTGTTTCAACTTGTTAAACTCTTGTGTTATACTGCTGAACAACTTACCAATTGTTTTCTTATCTCCATTAGGATTTTCTTCATCAAAAGAAACAAACGCAATATTTATAGACAAAATACCGTAGTGTTCTTGCCATAAATACTTGTTTTCCTCTTTAGAAATATCGTTTATAATCCTTCTGTTTTCCTCTGTATCATCTGCAATAAAATAGAATTTTCCACCAGAATGATAGATTTCTTGAATTTGTCCGATACTCCCTTTCAGTTTCTGATACACATTCTCCATATATTCTGCGACAGAACTTGAGCGTCCCCTAAGACTTACTGCTGCTTTCTTGGAAGATATGTTGTAAATAAACTTCTGTATGCCTGACAAATCTCCACCTACAAATAATTTTTTACTCATCTTTTATATTTTTTTGTTCCATTATTGTTCCATAACCAATACTTGCATTTTTCCCGATACCAATGTAATTAGGTATAGATAAATTGCTTGTAAATTCAATATTAAATGCCATTAACTTGATACCTTTATTTGTAACTAAAAAAGGTCGCGACAAGTTATTTATACACACTTCTAATTCTCTGGAGAGATAAATATTTAGTCCTTTGCACATAGACAATAAATTACCTTTTAATATTTTTTCCAAGAATTCTATTTTCTCTTTCAAATCCACAATATTGTTGTATTTCTCGTAGTTCTCCGAATTCAACGGTAACCATCTTTTGATTCTGTAATGAAATTCAGAATTCCATATTTGCATAAATATCCGATTAGGTAATATTTTTTCAACCTTACCTATGACAATTCTACTTCCTATTTGTAACGACATTTCATCTTTCTGTAACAATTGCCCGATAACATCACATCCCTGTTCTACACATACAATACAAGCTTTATTATAAGATAGCCTTTTATACTGTATAAGCGGATAGGAATAACGGTATTGCACATCATCTATATGATTATGAAAATACAGATTTCCTTGCTGTTTCAAAGCCTCCAATATTGCACCTCTGAATGGCACAACTTCCCAGTTCGCTATTTCAAAGTTAAAAATGATTTTTAGTATTCTTATATATTTTGAGTTTTCCATAATTTATACAATCCATGAGTCCGTCCATAATTGTACAGACGTAACCGTAAATAAAAAAAAGATTATATTGGCAAGATGAAAATAAGTATAACTTAACGGGAGAAAGAATCCCCCCCCCTAAAAATTCTATTGTTTATTAGTATGTTACGAATAATACTAAGATTCATTCATCTTTTGCTATACTTCACTTTGCAAAGGTAAGAAAAATTTTATGTATTATGTTATTTTTTTGAGTTATTAAATATTTTTATTAAGAAATCCTGATGTAGCAATTTCTATTTTCAACATATAAAAAACAAAATTCTAAATGGCAACAAGACTGCACGGAATACACCAATGATTAAACTTCTATACTGCACATTGCCATGGGATAAAACAACTCTGCAAAAGTTTTAATTATTGGATACCTTTCTCAATTTGTTTGAAAAGATTCTTGTGAAAAATTTTGGATGAAACGACAAGACTTCTTCGATAAACCTGTGAAGGATAGTTTCTAATATCTGAATTACGCTTTTCGAAAAAAGAATCTTTCATTTTGTAAAATTCCTTCCTTGCATCCAATACGGCCTTATACTCCGCTTTTGAGGATGTCAATCGAAACACCAAAGCCGCTAACAAATCAAGGTATTTTCTTTTTCGCATGACCTTTGATAATTCTTTTTCAGGTAAATTCTTATATAAAAGCAACAGATTATTACGGAAATTAAGGAAAGTTTTTCTCGGAGAGATTTTATTTAATGTTCCCCCACCATAGTGATAAACCTTACTCTGCGGACAATACATAACTTTATATCCCGAGTTCTTGGCTCGCCAACAAAAATCAATCTCCTCCATATGTGCAAAAAAGTCTTCATCAAGACCACCTAATTCGTGAAACACATCACTTTTAACAAACATTGCCGCTCCGCTTGCCCAAAATATCTCACGCGGTTGATTGTATTGTCCTTTATCTTTTTCTATATGCTCAAAAATTCTTCCTGCACAAAAAGGGTAGCCTAAATAATCTATGTATCCTCCGGCAGCTCCGGCATATTCAAATTTGCTTTTATCAGTTTTTGACAATAACTTCGGTTGACAAACGGCAATATGACTATCTTGCTCCATTAATTGGACAACAGGATTTATCCATCCTTTAGTAACCTCAACGTCATCATTCAATAGAACGTAATAATCGGCCGTAATCTGTCGCAATGCTCTATTATATCCGCCGGTAAAACCGTAATTTCTGTCTAAACATATAATTTTTACCGTAGGAAAATTATCTCTTATAAAAGCAACAGAATCGTCATTAGAACCATTATCGGCAACATATACATCATACCCTAAGGAATACTTTACGACAGAAGGTAGGTATTCCCTAAGTAACTCTCTTCCATTCCAATTCAGAATAACAACGACAACGTTTTTTTTTATCACCTCTGAAAGAAATAAAACAATTAGTAACCCCTTTCGTATTGTTTACCTGCTCTTCCTACAATTCCGCGTTCAAGAGAACCGTGAGAAAGAACATTTTCCCAATAAAAATCCTGTAATTCTCCTCTTGCATTTGAATGCAGTAGGAAGTACTCTGACAAATTATCTTGTTTTGCATAAAAAACAAACTTTCTGCTACTTTCTCCGAAAGGTGTATGATTATATACCCATATCTGATAAGGATAATACGTTACACCTTTTGTATCTCCGTATGTAACATCAGGATTCATTCTCTGTTCAAACTTACTATTTGTATTCGTCCCCGAATAAGTAGAAAACTTCTCGTCAATTACATTATCAGGAGCACCGTAAGCCAAATAAACGCGTCCCATGTCTGTATCATATCCTTTCTTTATAGGAGTTGAAAACTTGTCATTAACATAGGCAACATTCTTTGTATAATCCGACCATGCTTTTTCCGGATCTGAAGGATTGATTGATTTATAAAACTGGTATATAAAATATCTGTCCTGTGCAGGATCGGAAGTCTTTACTTCTTTCAAAACGTATTGCAATTGATTGTCAGAAGCTATTGGACGAAGACTTTTGATATGTTCTTTCAAAACGGAATCACTCATCGTATTGACAAAGGCATCTTTGGGAATATCAACATTCTGTTCTATGACCTTTATATCACTCTGCTTAAAAAAAGGATAACGTTTGTAAGCATGCAAAATATTCTCTGCATCTCTTATTTCTACTGTCAAGTAATACGAGCCTTCTGCCAATGAAGACAAATCAATCGCACTCAAATAAGGAGTAAAGTCCTGTGCTTTAAACCGTTTAATTCTCTGAATATCATCTATCCGGTTATTAGTATTAATATCTTCTATAATCGTTCTTACCACATAAGCAGAATCCTTGCCGAATACTTTGTCTGCGTTATATACTTCTGTATAGTAATAGATATTGTTCATATCCTTACCTATAACATCAAACATATAAGGCTGTAAATCGTAGCCGCATTTGGAGAAAATATTTTCTTTTATTGTCTTTTCATATTTATCTACAATCATTATATCGGCCAGATTAATGTCTTCCGTATAATTTACCATAAGAGCATCCCGATAAAACATAGGTTGCATAATGGTATTCATATCTTTTAATTCAAAAGACACCACATAAGTACCATTATTCAGAGCTACACGCTGCATATCCAAAAGAGAGATGTCATTCAAAGAAGATGAATCTTCCACTAATGGAGTTTTTATAATACGCTTATCAACATAAATAACGGAATCCTGCTTTTCTGCAGGACAAATCACCGTGGTAAGTTCAGCTTGCTTTTGATATTGCCCTGAAGAATTTCGTGAATTTCTCAAACTCGCTCCTTTTATAGAAGTATTTATCTCGGCATAATTTGTATTCGCCAAGTGGTATGTACGAAAAGCATAAAGAACCCCTATGTTTTGGGCATTAGACACAAAGGTTAGCGACAACAACACCGCAAATAATATTTTTTTCATCTCTATTTCCTAATTTTGCTACTTTATGAACGGCAAAGTTACAAATAAATTTTAACAAACTCAAAAAAATGAGACATAATGGTCAAAAATCGTAATCTAAACATAGATTTTAATTATCTTTACATGGACTTTTTATAATCCCTATAAGTGGAAAGGCTTGTGGTTCAGACCAACCAGATCAAAAAGAATGAAAAATCCTAAAAATAGACTCTATAAATATTCAGATTGTGATAAATGACTTACCTTAAATAAACCCAAATGAATCAAAAAAAATCAGTCATAATAGCAAAAATGACATTTTTACATATAATTCCGGAATAAGAAAAGGCTCTTAAGAAAAAAACTTAAGAGCCTTTTTGGGAAAATTATACTTTTCAGATAAGATTAATTCTCTTTCTTTTCCATTTCTTCTTTCAAAGAAGCAAGAACATCTAAATCTCCCAATGTTGTCTTTTCCAAAGACTGATTTATCTTTCTTACAGGATTTGCTTCTTTCTTTGATTTAGTTTCTTCTTCCTGTTTCCATGTTCTTGTATGGGAAAGAACGATACGTTTTGCCTCTTTCTGGAATTCAATAACTTTGAACTGCAATTTTTCATCAACCTTAGGTGAAGTTTTGTCTTCTTTCTGCATCTGACCTTTAGGACAGAAACCTTCTATTCCGTAAGGTAAATTAACAACTGCTCCGCTCTTTTCATTTACACTTATAACAGTTCCTTCATGAAGGGAACCTACGGTAAATATTGTTTCAAATACATCCCAAGGATTTTCTTCTAATTGCTTGTGTCCCAAAGAAAGACGTCTATTTTCAGAATCTACTTCCAAAACAACGACATCCATCTTCTCTCCTACTTTGGTAAATTCTGCAGGATGTTTGATTTTCTTGCTCCAAGATAAATCCGAGATATGGATCAATCCGTCTACACCTTCTTCCAATTCAACGAATATACCGAAGTTTGTAAAGTTGCGAACAGTTGCTGTATGCTTGCTGCCTACAGGATATCTTTCTGCAATATTTACCCAAGGATCCGGCATCAATTGCTTCAATCCCAAAGACATTTTTCTTTCTTCTCTGTCCAAAGTAAGAACTACTGCTTCGACCTCATCACCTACTTTCAAGAAATCATGAGCAGTACGTAGATGTTGGCTCCAACTCATTTCGGTTACATGAATCAAACCTTCAACTCCAGGTATTATCTCAACAAATGCACCGTAATCAGCGATAACAACAACTTTTCCTTTTACGTGATCACCAACTTTCAAATCAGCATCAAGTTGATCCCAAGGATGAGGAGTAAGTTGTTTCAATCCTAAAGCAATTCTCTTCTTTGCTTCATCAAAGTCAAGGATAACGACCTTTATTTTGTCATCCAAATGAACGATTTCTTCAGGAGAATTGATTCTTCCCCAAGACAAATCCGTGATGTGGATAAGACCGTCAACACCACCTAAGTCAATAAATACTCCGTAAGAAGTAATATTCTTAACCGTTCCTTCAAGAACCTGACCTTTTTCAAGGTGAGACATTATCTCTGCCTTCTGTGCTTCAATCTCATCTTCAATCAAAGCCTTATGAGAAACTACGATATTCTTGTATTCATTGTTAATCTTAACAATCTTAAACTCCATTGTTTTATCAACAAAAACATCATAATCTCTAATAGGTTTAACGTCTATTTGAGAACCCGGTAAGAATGCTTCAATTCCGAATACATCAACAATCAAACCGCCTTTTGTTCTTGATTTAACATAGCCTTTGATGATTTCTCCGCTTTCAAACGCTTCATTAACTCTGCCCCAAGATTTCAAAATTCTTGCTTTCTTGTGAGAAAGAAGTAACTGTCCGTTTGAATCCTCTTGATTTTCAATAAAAACCTCAACTTTATCTCCGACTTTCAAATCAGGATTATAACGAAACTCCGTAGAAGGTATGATACCGTCAGACTTGAAGTCTATATTTACTACAACTTCTCTGTCATTCATAGATACAATTGTACCCTCTGCCAACTGATCATTTCCTATTGCCCCGAATGTCTTGTCATAAGCAGCCTGAAGTTTTTCTCTATCCTCATTGCTGTAAGCCTGTTTGCTATCTACTGAAGACCAATCAAAATCCTGTAAAGGCTGAATGTTTTTTAAATCTCTCATACGAGAATAAATTCTATTTTTTGTACAACTCCCTGCCAAAGTTGAATTGTTAAACAATTACATCAAGTTATTCAAAAGCAACGGCAGGTTTGCTTTACGTGAATAACAAGTTGCAAATTTACAAAACTTTATGTTACTGACAATTTTTTTTAATAACTTTTTTCTACTTAACATAGTTTTCGGACATGATTTCAGTATTTACCAGAGTAAAAACATAAACTTTTTCACTTATAAAAAACAGTCCTGTTATTGATAAAAAAAGCAGTATGCGAAGTATCGAAAAAAAAGTGCGTGATTTTTGAAGAAATCATTAAAAAAACTTCAGAAATCACGCACTTTTCTTACGTAAAAAGTAGTTTTTTTTAAATAAATATAATCATCACATTTTCAAACATTAAGACAACTTTATTTTTTCTTCCAAAGTTTGGTCATATCCTCCAATGTCTTACCTTTTGTTTCAGGAACAAGTTTCCAAACAAACAATGCGGCTACAACACACAAACAACCGTATAACCCATATGTAAACCAATGTCCGAAATTATCTCCTTGTGTCAAATGCATATTGAACATAGGAACAAAGGTTGAAGACACTATGAAGTTGAACACCCACTGAAAGGCAACGGCTATTGCAACGGCCGAAGAACGTATGGTATTCGGGAATATTTCCGCTATCAACACCCAACAAATAGGTCCCCATGAAAACATAAATGAAGCGGAGTAAAGCATGATTGATAACATACACAAAACGCTTAATGATGAATTGCCGAAAGTCAGTGCAACTCCGAAAGCACCAAGCCCCATCAATAAACTGCCGACAATCAAAAGCGGTTTTCTTCCGACTTTTTCAACGGTAAATATTGCAATTAATGTGAAAATGATATTGATAACTCCCATAAGAACGGTATTCACCATAGGGTTTGTCATTCCCATATCACTGAATATACGCGGTGCGTAATACAATACAGCATTAATGCCGACAATCTGTTGAAATACACTCAGCATTATACCGATAAATATGCAAAGATAACCGTACGAGAACATCTTTTCCCGTTTTTCCGTTATCGTCTGCCTTATCTGTTCAAGTATCTGTGAAGCCTTTTGCTCACCGTTTATTCGCTGTAATACGGATAAAGCCTTTGTGTCTTTATGTACCATAACCAGGTAACGCGGTGTTTCTGGAACGAAACAGATCAGTATTGCAAACAATGCGGCAGGAAACATTTCACTACCGAACATATATCTCCACCCAGTTTGTATTGTCCAAACATCACTGCTTTGTGAAACTACGGACATGCCTTTGCCTATCTGTTCAATGATCGGGTTGGTATGATCGCCGAGAATAAGGAAATTGACAAAATATACAACCAACTGTCCGAAAATTATCGCAAACTGATTCCAAGATACCAACATCCCGCGAATATTACTCGGAGCCACTTCACCGATATACATAGGGCATATTGCAGATGCCAAACCTACTCCTATACCGCCTATAATTCTGTAACAATTGAAAGTAATCAATAAAGAAAATGTCGGATTGCCTTTTGCAAACAAAAGAAATTCAGGATTCATACTTCCGAATGCGGATATAAAGAACAATATACCCGCTGCAATCAAGGATTTTTTTCTTCCTAACTTAGTTGTCATTACTCCTGAAAGAATACTTCCGATAATACAACCTATCAATGCCGAAGAACATGTAAAACCATGCATAAAATCGGTATAAGAAAAATCCTTCGCACCTAAAAAGAATGCCTGCAAACCTTTCTCCGCTCCTGAAATTACGGCAGTATCATAACCGAAAAGTAATCCGCCGAGTACTGCTACTAACACTATGGAAATAAGATATGCTTTACTTCCGTTCGTATTTGTTTTTGTCATATCGCATAAATGTTAAATTAAAAAAATCAAGGACATTGACTGCGTCAATGTCCTTGACAATAAGAAATCTTTAATTACAATACATATTTAGTACAGCTTCATATTTCTCCTGCTTACCGCTGATTTGCTCAGGTTCGCCGTTGTTTGCTGCATATTCAGCCAAATCTTCCAAACTTAACTTTCCGTCTTCAAATTCTTTGCCTTTACCGCTGTCAAATGAAGAATAACGTTGCTTCAACATAGCAGGAATTTCGCTTTCAGTCATAACGGCAGCTGCATTTTCCAAAGCACGTGCCATAGCATCCATGGCACTTATATGAGCAATGAATATATCCTCAGGATCAGTAGAGTTACGTCTTAGTTTCGCATCAAAATTGCTTCCTCCCGTGCCTAATCCGCCATTACGTATGATTTGCATAAATGCTTGTGTCAATTCGTAGTTATCAATAGGGAACTGATCCGTATCCCAACCGTTTTGAGCATCTCCCCTGTTGGCATCAATACTGCCCAACATATTGTTATCAACCGCAACTGCCAACTCATGTTCAAAAGTATGACCTGCAAGCGTTGCATGATTAACCTCGATATTCACCTTAAAGTCTTTGTCCAGATTATTTGCTCTTAAAAATCCGATAACAGTTTCCGTATCTACATCATATTGGTGTTTGGTCGGTTCCATCGGCTTTGGCTCAATAAGAAACGTACCTTTAAAACCTTTACCTCTGGCATAATCCCTTGCTTTTGTAAGCATCATTGCCAAATGTTGCTTTTCACGTTTTTGATCCGTATTCAAAAGAGAAGAATAGCCCTCTCTACCGCCCCAAAATACGTAATTAGCACCTGACAATTTGATCGTAGCGTCAATTGCCGCCTTTAACTGAACGGCAACTCTGGCAACAACGTTAAAATCCGGATTTGTAGCCGCACCGTTCATATATCTCTTGTGCCCGAATACGTTAGCAGTTCCCCAAAGTAACTTGATACCCGTCTGTTTCATCTTTTCCAAAGCGTAATCGGTAATGATTTCCATACGTTTCCTGTATTCGTCAATGGTCTCTGCCTCTTCAATCAGATCAACATCGTGAAAACAGAAATATTCAATGCCGAGTTTTTGCATAATTTCAAACCCTGCATCCATTTTAGCCTTTGCACGGGCAATAACGTCCTCTTCTTTATCCCATTCATAAGAACGTGTCTGACCGCCGAACTGATCCGCACTTGCTTGTCCCAGTGTATGCCACCAAGCCATTGCAAATTTGAGCCAATCTTTCATTTTCTTGCCCATTATCTCCTTTTCAGGCTGATAATAACGGAAAGCCAAGACGTTTTTACTCTCTTTACCCTCGTATTCTATCTTTTTAATCTGAGGAAAATACTCTTTTGCCATATCTTTTATCGTTTTTATTATTTATATCCCTAATCAAATGCAGTTAATGAAACATATATCACAACATCTCGTTTTTGTTAATTATTTCGTTGGTAAGATATTTCTTCCATCTTTCATAGGCTTGCCTGCTTTGCTCAACTTCTTTTTGTAAAGGTTCTATAAAGGCAATTTGCTTTAGTGAAGAAAAGGCTTCAACATTATCTTTATAAATACCTAAGCCTATACCTGCTCCTTTAGCTGCACCTACACTGCCATCGGTATCAAACAATTCTATTGTGGCTCCACTCGTATTTGCCAACATTCGACGAAATGTTTCGGACAAGAACATGTTTGCATTACCTGCATGAATCTTATTGATACTCATCCCCATCGACTGCATTATTTCCATACCATAACAAAATGAAAAAACAATGCCTTCCTGTACAGCACGAATCAAATGCCTTACGGTATGATTATTAAAATTCAATCCGTGAATACTGCAATCCGCTTTTTTATTTTCCAAAACTCTTTCCGCTCCGTTTCCGAAAGGAAGAATACTAATGCCTTCTGAACCCACAGGAACGGACTTTGCAAGCATATTCATTTCATCATAAGACAAAGATGGACAAACATTATGTCTAAGCCATGAATTCAATATTCCTGTTCCGTTAATACACAACAAAATACCCAAACGGGTAAATTCGTTAAAATCATACTTACTGCTAATATCAGTACATGACGAAATATTTTTATGATTCACATGTGCGAAAGTATTCACTCTGGATTTTACATCGTAGTTGATTTTATCAGACACTCCGTATACTACACCGCTAGTCCCTGCCGTTGATGCGATCTCCCCGGGATTAAAAACATTTAAACTCAAAGCGTTATTAGGTTGATCTCCTGCTCTGTAACAAATTGGTGTCCCTGCTTTAAGTAATCCTGTTTCTTTCTCCGTCTGTTCGGAAACAGTACATTGAATTGAAAATACAGGAACAATATCCGGTAAAATATCTTTTGAAAAACCGTAATAATCCAAAAGAAAATCAGCAATCTTATTCTGTTTGAAGTCCCAGAATATTCCTTCACTTAATCCGCATATTGTGGTATTTATCTCTCCGCTTAAACGCATTGCAAGATAATCTCCAGGCAACATGATTTTATATATACGTTCATAAATATGCGGCTCATTTTCTTTTACCCATTTCAATTTGGACGCTGTAAAATTACCTGGAGAATTCAATAAATGTTGCAGGCATTTTTCTTGTCCGATTTCTTGAAATGCCTTATTACCGTATTCCACAGCTCGCGAATCACACCATATTACAGCATCTCTTAGGACTTGTTTATTTTTATCAACACATACTAACCCGTGCATTTGATATGAAATACCGACAGCCTTGATATCTTCTGCCTTAATTCCTGTCTTTTTCATAATAAAGGCAAGAGCCTTCTTTGCATTGTCCCACCAATCCTCAGGATTTTGCTCTGCCCACCCTACTTCAACGGATTTTATAGGAGCTTCTTTTTCCGGAAAATGTTTTTGAGCAATACATATTCCGCTATCACTATCCACAAGTGAAGCCTTAACACTGCTACTACCCACATCAAATCCGAGTAAATATGACCTGACCATATAACCTTTATGTTTGATATCAAAAGAAATCTCCGAACTTACGGATATATCCGCAGCATACACCTGTGTAAGATTCGGAAATACTATGTCTTTATTTTAAAACTTTAATGTCATTCCTAACGAAGGCATGATAGGCAATTGATCTACACGCTCTGAAGTAATTCTGTCATAATAAAACATATTATGACGATTATACACGTTAGTAACACTTAACTCTATTTCAAAAATAGAATGACGGAATACATCAAAACGCTTTTTAACGGAAACATCCAATCTGTGATATGCAGGCAGTCGCTGAGTATTTAAATCTCCGTACATAGTAGTAAGACCTCCTACCATAGTAGTATAGTCTGAAGCCATACCGTCCGTAAAAGACAATACTTCTCCAAAACCTGCTGTAGCCGTAAAAGGAAAACCTGAGTCGTAATTCCATCTGCAACTTACTTCCCACGACCTATTCAATCCCATCTGATAAGACACTAAGACATTAATGTTGTGTCTTCTATCATAATGCGGTGCATAGGTCTGCGTTTCACTTGTTTTTTCTACCTTACCCAATGAATATATAGCCCATACATATAATCGTCCG
>JAFUYA010000079.1 GCA_017477025.1 Bacteroidales bacterium
CGGAGTAATACGCACATTGTGAGAATCCGATACGGAAAAAGTTTCAACTCCGTTCAAACGAATATCCATATCATAGATATTGAGAACGACATTAGGCTCTCCTCCGTGTGTTGTTGAAAGCATACGCAACACATCATAGTCCTGACGTTTGTTATTTGCTTTAATGTAATCGTAAAGTTTATCTTTAACTATCGCAGTTTGGCGATAAGATTCATAAGTTACAAAACCGCCCAAAGAAAGATTCATCAGAAGCAACTGACACTGGGTTTCATCCAACCCCGTATAAGCAGAAAGGTTCTTAACCGAAACTTCCTTTTTACCGTATTCGTCAGTATATTGCTTAATACGGTAAAGCGGACTCTGGTCATCAATACCCTTAATCTTATACCAACGAAAATCCGAATAATAAGACATACTCTCTATTGTAGCAAAGGAGTTGTTGGATGGACCTCTTACAGCGGAAAATTCAATTGTGTGTTCATTCAGTCCTGCATACACCGCTTCGGTATAAATTTCCACACCGTGATAAGAATCCAACCAAGGAGAAGCGGAAATTCCCTTCTTATTATCAGTACATAAAATAATATGCGTATTTTTGTTGTAATTCATCTTTGTTCCGGGGTGATACAGACTGTCTTTTTCGTTACCCTTTTGATTTACATAAAAAGTAACCTGACAATCTTCGCTTATAATACCGTCTTTTGAGAACGGATGCTCAATTGCCTTGGCAATCATAAACACTTCTCCCTCTTTGTAGAACACAAGTCTGGCAGGCTCTTTTTTTGTTCCCGTTCCGAAAAATCCTCCTCCCTGCTGGGAAAAGCCTCCTATGTAATCAACATTGTCAAATACGTGTTTAATGTATTCTGTCTTCTTGTAAGAGGTAAATTTAGGGTAACGGGACTCCTTAGTTGTCTTTTCGGTGATCTTATCCGTAAAAACTCCGTCCAAAGTATAAGAAAAATACTCTTTATTAGTGAATTGCACGCTGTCTGCCGTAAAGCCTGCCGTCTTTAATGCCACTTTGTAATCACTGAGTTGGCAAAAAACCTGATCGGCACTCAATCCGCTGCGTTCCCAATTTACTTTTCCGCCTTTACCTTCCCAAACATCTTCCATAAGATACATTCTGCCCTTAGTTGCATAAATAGTACCGCTGCCTTTATTCATTCCGTAAGACAGATTTATCAAAGTATTGAAATCCGCATACACTCCGCGTTCATTATCTATGCGAAAAGCATACGGAGTTGCAGCATCAAACGTCCATTTTGAAGTCTTGGTGTAGTGAAGAGAATAATTGACCAGTAAATTATAGGTAGCCTCTATTGCTTGATTATAAATCTTGATATTATGTTTGTCAAGATATTGCTGCATTCCCTTAAGCCATTGATTATAACTCTCGGCAGTTTGATTACTTTTGGTAAAAGCAATTTGAGTTAAGACAAAATCATAGAAACCATTCCTTGCACGAATGTTTTTCTTAATCATGGTTTGAGATAATTTGACAACATCTCTCTTATGTTGGGAACTAAAAGTATTCCATACGGAATCATAAGAATAGATTACGGTTTCCCATTCCTTTTTCTGCTCTTTGTTTATATTTTGATCGGTTTTGTACAACTCTTCCAACTCATTGATGTATGTATCTATAGAACCGCTGAAGTTTTTGAATCGTTGTGCAAAACCGTTTGTAAGGGTAAACAAGCAAACAATTATTACAATGTATTTTTTCATGTCTTAAATCTTTTTTAGTACCAATAAAGCCCAATTATCCCTAATGTTTTTATGATAAAATCTCAATCCGAACTGATTACTTTCGGTTTCCAATTCGGCAATATCCTCTTCAAAAAATCCGCTTAAAACAAGTAATCCGCCTTTTTTGATTTTAGGAGCGTAATAAGGAATGTTGCCCAAAAGAATATTGAGATTAATATTAGCCAAAAACAAATCAAACGTATTATCGGCGGACATTTTTTCACTGCTTCCCAATTTAACGCAAATATCTACCATGTTGGCTTTTGCATTAGAAAGAGCATTTTTATAAGCCCACTCGTCTATATCTACACATTCCACATAAGCAGCCCCCATCTTCTTACAAAGAATACCGAGTACAGCTGTACCGCATCCCATATCCATAACTTTTCTGCCGTTCATATCAAGTGTGGATAAATACTCAATAATCATGGCAGTGGTAGGATGATTTGCCGTACCGAATGATTGCTCCGGATTGATAATTATATCATAGGTAACCGTCTTATAAGGCTGGGTGGATTTTCTAATATTGCAAAACGAACCGAACTGAACGTTCAAAAAGGTCTCTTCCCAAAGTTTATTCCAATTCTCATCTTTGATAAACTTAATATTATACTTAACGGAGGCTTTATCCGTCAATAGCGAATCGGATACAACCCTTTGCACGTTCTGTTGCGAAAACAAGCCCTGCTGACAATACGCCTCAAAACTGTTATCAGAAATATCTACAAATGATTCAAAGCCTATGTCTGCCAAATCATTTTTTAGCAGGTCAATTTCAAAATCCTTAACCTTATTACCTAAAAAGAAATCAACTTGATAATAATTCATTCGATCAGAAAGAGCTGGCAATTTCAATAAAATCCTTATGCTTTAGAGATGCTCCGCCGATAAGTCCGCCGTCAATGTCTTCCATTGCGAATAGTTCCTTAGCATTCGTAGGATTGCAACTTCCGCCGTAAAGAATAGAAACTTCCTGTGCAACGTCATCGTTATATTTTTCACGAATTAAGTTACGAATGAAAGCATGTACCTCTTGAGCCTGCTCTTTTGTGGCAGTATGCCCCGTTCCTATAGCCCAAACAGGTTCATAAGCAATAATACAACGCTGCATATCGTCAGCACTCAAATGGAATATACCTTCTTCTATCTGGGTACGAATAACTTCAAGGTATCTTCCCGATTCTCTCTCGTCCAAACTCTCTCCGACACACATAATAGGAGTAATATCCTCATTAAGTAATCTGTCAATTTTTTGTGCTATGTCCTGATTGGTCTCTTTGAAGTATTTACGCCTTTCACTATGGCCGACAATGCAATAATCCACGCCAAGACTTTTGAGCATTGTGGCACTGACTTCACCTGTATAAGCACCGTTTTCAAATTTGGAAACATTCTGTGCTCCCGTAAAGAAATCACCGTCTTCACTTACATCGCTGACCAATTCCAGATAAGGAAACGGAGGACAAACTATAACATCAACATCCGAAGTATCGTAAGAACGTAATTCTTCCGCAATTGCATTGACAAGATCATCGGCATCGGAGAATAATTTATTCATCTTCCAATTACCGGCTACAATATTTCTTCTCATATTTCAATTATTTTATAGATTTTATACTCTTTCGACAACGGTTTGCTGTAAAAAAGCAATCGTTGAGATGTGCAAAGATAATAAAAAAATTATATTTTACAAAGAAATTTCAAAAAGATAGTTTCATTAAGTGCTTGCCGGACGATCTTGAATCATCATAAGTACATCAAATTACAACAATGTGTCGAAAGATTTTAATCATAAAAAAAACAATACATTTTATTACGGAAATTTTTTTAATGATTTTGCTCAAAATGTTTATGAATTCTTACGTTTTTTCACTGATTTCCGTCAAAATCACACTATTTTTTTCGTTCTCTCTATCATATTGATTACTAATGTTATAATAAAATAATATTTGTGTTTGTTTTTTATCCCAAAGATTAATAAAAAAGAAAAATAACAAAGAATATCATTATTTTTACTTAACTTTGCCCTTCCTGTGATACGATATACTTTTATGGACGAAAACGTTATTTATACTAATCTCAAATTTCTGAAAGGAGTCGGCGATAAAAAGGCAACTATCCTGTCGAAAGAGGCGGGTATCAATACATACCATGACTTGTTATACTATTTTCCTTTCCGTTATGTGGATAAAAGTGAATTCGTTAAGATAAAAGATATTCGTTCCGATGAAGTATTCATACAGGTGAGAGGCAAAATTACGGATAAAGAAACCGTTTCTTCGGGTAAAAGCAAAAGACTGATTGTAGGTTTCTCGGATGAAACAGGCAGAATTGAGTTAGTATTCTTCGCAGGCTTAAAATGGATATATGATAAACTGAATATAGGACAGAATTATATAATATTCGGAAAGCCGTCACGCTTTCATGACACGTTCAATTTCGTTCATCCCGAAGTGGAATCTGAAAGCAGCTATACGGCATCTCTTTCCGTCAGCGAAAACGGAACAACATGCAAGTATATTCCGGTGTACAGCACAACGGAAAAAATGAAGAACATGTTTTTGAACACAAAAGCCGTTGCAAAAATCACGCGGAATTTGATTAACGAGTGCTACGGACACATAAAAGAAACACTACCTGAATACATAGTTAAACATTACGGCCTTATGTCTTTGCAAAACGCACTGATAAACATACATTATCCGGAAAGTCCCGAGATATTGACAAAGGCACGTTACAGATTAAAGTTTGAGGAATTGTTTTTCATGCAACTGGAACATCAATTGCAAAAATCTTACCGCACAAACAAATCAGAAGGTTTCATATTCTCACATGTTGGAGAAAATTTTAACAATTTCTATCACAATAATCTGAAATTCACTCTGACCAACGCTCAAAAACGAGTAATAAGAGAGATTCGCAATGATATGAGAAGCACTCATCAAATGAACAGACTGCTGCAAGGAGACGTAGGAAGCGGAAAAACCTTGGTAGCATTGATGTGTATGCTCATAGCAATTGATAACGGTTACCAAACGGCACTGATTGCCCCGACTGAGATATTGGCTACACAGCATTATAATTCAATAGTGTCAATGTTAAAGGGTATGAATATCAACGTTGCACTGCTGATGGGCAGTATTAAAGGGAAAGCACGTAAAAACATCCTTTCAAATTTGGAAGAAGGAACGATAAACATAATTATCGGTACCCATGCAATATTGGAAGACACTGTTAAATTTTCAAAACTCGGACTTGCCGTTATTGATGAACAGCATCGTTTCGGAGTTGAACAACGCAGTAAGATGTGGCAAAAGAATTCCGTCGCTACCGACGGCACGAAGATGTGTTATCCCCATATTCTTGTCATGACGGCAACACCAATACCGCGTACATTGGCTATGACTGTGTATGGAGATTTGGATGTTTCGATTATAGACGAACTTCCTCCCGGAAGAAAACCCGTCAGTACGTTACACCTGACCGATGCATACATATTAAAACTTTATGATTTCATGCATAAACAGATAGAATCGGGACGTCAGATATATATTGTTTATCCTCTGATAAACGAATCGGAAAAATTAGATCTTAAAGACTTGATGGACGGCTACGATTCCATCACCCGCGAGTTTCCGTTACCAAAATATCAAGTCAGTATCGTACATGGTCAGATGAAAGCCGAAAGTAAGGAATATGAGATGGATAGATTCAAACGCGGAATTACAAATATTATGGTTGCGACAACCGTTATCGAAGTAGGTGTGGATGTTCCCAATGCTACGGTCATGATTATTCAAAATGCAGAAAGATTCGGACTCAGTCAATTGCATCAACTCAGAGGCAGAGTCGGCAGAGGGGCAAACCAGTCTTATTGTATCTTAATGACAAAGGATAATTTGAGTGCCGATTCAAAGAAACGCATAGATATTATGTGTTCAACCTGCGACGGATTCATTCTTGCTCAAGAAGATTTGGCTCTTCGCGGACCCGGTTCCATACAAGGAACACAACAATCAGGAGTTTTGGAATTGAAAATTGCCGATATCGTTAAAGACGAGCCTCTTGTCCGAACAACAAGGGATTTAGCAGAATTTATCATTGATAAAGATCCTGAATTATCCGATAAAAATAACAGTCTTTTGAGGAAATACTTCTTAAAACATCCTGTTGTCAGTGATTATTCCAAAATATCATAACGATAGATTTCGGTGTTTTCGATATTTTTTCTTTAATTAACTACACTGCCTGCGTTTTTCTTCACAATATCACTTACGTTTCATTTAAGATAAGTAATAAAAGAGTACGGAATTTTAAGTTTTCGTAAGAAAATTCTCAAAATTCCGTACCTCTTAAATAGTTTATAACAAAAATGCAATCTACTTCATAGGAGCATTTTCAAGCGTTGCAAGTAAAAATTTCCAGAACTTACTTACAGAAGCAATATTTACTCTCTCATCTGGAGAATGAGGATGCTCGATTGTTGGTCCGAAACTTATCATATCCAAATTAGGATAAGTGCCTCCCAATATACCGCACTCCAAACCTGCATGAATTGCCATTACTTTAGGCTCATTGCCGAATATTGATTCATATTGCTCTTTCATTTCTTTAAGTATAGGCGATGACATGTTAGGTTTCCAACCTGAATATGCACCCGATAATTCCATTTTTCCCTCGGCTAAATCAACAACGCACTGCATAACCTTTGCAAAATCATCTTTTTGTGTATCAACACTTGAACGCAGAAGACAACATATTTGCATATTACTTCCATCTGTTTTAACAATTGCCAGATTAGATGAAGTTTCCACTAAGCCTTTCATGGAATCGCTCATTCGATATATACCGTTCGGTAAAGCATATACGCAATTAATCAATCTTGAGGAACAGCATTCCTTCATCATGTCGGTAACATTAGCAACAGGTGCAATACTTACTTCAAATTCATCTTCAACCTCAGATAATTCTTTATGCATTACCTCACTCAAGCATTGAACCTTGGACATAACCTGCCCGATATTCTGCGTAGGTACAGCAATCACTGCACAAGCTTCACGAGGTATTGCATTACGCATATTACCACCCTCAGCCTCACATAATCTTATTCCTTCATTTTCCAAATTTTTCAAGATACGGAATAATAACTTATTTGCATTTCCGCGTTGCAGTATAATATCCATACCGCTATGTCCGCCCTTCAGGCCTTTCACGTCAATCTTGTAACAAGTATATCCTGCGGCAACAGGTTCTTTACCGTAATTCAGTGTAATCGTAGCATCTACTCCTCCTGCACAACCGACATACAATTCACCTTCAGTCTCGGAATCAAGATTCAAAAGAATATCGCCGTTCAATACACCGGGTTTCAGATTGAAAGCTCCTGTCATTCCTGTCTCTTCATCTATTGTAAGTAAAACTTCGATAGGACCGTGAGGAATTGTATCATCAGCAAATACTGCCAATGCTGCAGAAGCCCCGATACCATTATCGGCTCCTAATGTAGTTCCCGTTGCATGTACCCATTCTCCGACAATACGCGGCTTTATAGGATCGTTTACAAAATCATGCTCTACATCGTTATTCTTCTGCGGAACCATATCTATATGAGCTTGAAGAATAATACCTTTTCTGTTCTCCATTCCTTGAGTTGCAGGCTTAGTCAATATGACGTTACCTATCTCGTCTGTCTTGCAATCTATATTGTGTTGCTTTGCAAATTCAATAATCGCAGCACGTATTTTTTCCTCATGTTTTGAGGGACGAGGATTTGCACAAAACATATCAAAGTTCTGCCACAATCCTTTAGGTTCCAAATTTGATATTTCAGTCATAGTATTTTGTTTTTTTATATTTATATTTTATTTTCTATCTTTCTAATCTTTCTTGCCATACAAAAGTATCATCCGACAAATTCAATGCATTCAAATCAACTTTATGCTCGAATATCCCGTAAACCGTACTTCCCGAACCGCTCATTTGGGCATACAACGCACCCGTATCATACAAAGAATCCTTAATTTCTCTCAATAACGGATATTTTTCAAACAAATGCACTTCAAAATCATTCTTTACATAACATCTCCAATTCGCTATATCATTGACTTTCAATTTACGCAAATCAAAAGGAGATGATGTTTTATGCACATCCTTATAAGCTTCTTGAGTTGAAATATTCAATGGCGG
The DNA here is from genome assembly GCA_017477025.1 of Bacteroidales bacterium. Lineage (GTDB taxonomy): Bacteria > Bacteroidota > Bacteroidia > Bacteroidales > P3 > Scybalousia_A. The sequence continues at coordinate 7,942 of JAFUYA010000079.1, forward strand.
TTTTATCAAAACCAAGTAAAAACCTTTCAAACTCAAATCAACCGAAGTCATTTTATCCCCGCGTGAGTAAACAAACTGCGGAACGTTCTTTACAAAAAAAGGACAATCGGAACCTATCAATGAAGCATAAAACAATAATTTATCTTCATCAAGTTGCAAATTAAACATATAATCCGTTAAAAGCAAAGCATACGTTGCATCAGAACTTCCTCCTCCCAGCCCTGCAAATACCGGAATGCCTTTATCCAAATAAATATTTACATCTTTTATCTGCGGAAAATCCGTCTTCAACATGCGGAAAGCCTTCAATACTGTATTGTTATCCGTATCCGATACATCTTTCTCAATTCCCTCTCCGCTCACATTAAGTCCGGTTATGCCGTCCTCCGACAATCTCATTTCCAATGCATCATTCAAACCTATAGGATAAAACAACGATTCAATGTTATGAAAACCGTCTTCTCTCCTGTCAGTAACAAATAACCCTATATTTATTTTTGCATTCGGAAAATATATCATGGCATATATCTAATCCGTATAGTTATGATTTTTTTGCAAAGTTAATGATTTTTTTTATAATTTTGCAAAACAAATTTTACAAATCTCGATAAAAATACCAAGAAATAATGAAAAGATTTATTTTATCTTTGTGCGTAGTATTATGCTTAATGTTTCCGAAAGGTGTATTTGCTGTCGGTGATATTCGTTTGGGATTGTCAGTCGGTACAAATCTTACACTTAAAGGAGATGTCGATTTTATGTTCAATGACTTATTCAAACGAAATTTCACAAAACTGACGACAGAGAATTTAAAATTTAATACAATTAACCCGAATATAGGATTATTTTTCGGAATGGAATTTATGCGTTCCGAAAAATATTCCATAGGTTTCAACAATAACTTGACATATCAACAAGAAGGGTTTTCCATTGATATGAAAGGAAATAATTTTGATGCAATCGGCAACGTAACATTGAACGGTTTAAGCGACTTGTTGAGTTTCTACATCGCTTACTATCCTATTAACAGATTGTCTCTAAATTTAGGAGGAGGTATTTTTTATGAATCTGCCTTTTCGGATTCTCATTCAACTGAATTTATTAAAGGGAACTCATACGACAATGATTATACGGGAAACAAAATTTCTACTTATGCCGTCGGATTACAACTTAATGTCGGTGTAACTTATCATATAAACAATAATTACTTTATTTCATTCACAGGATATTGCAATGCATTTAAGTTTGCAGACTCAAACGAAGACATGGAACAATTCTTTAAGGAACTTTCCGACCAAGGTTCATCCGGCGGGAGCGTAAATCCTGGAGGAGGATTTAACCCCGGCGGAGGATTCAATCCTGGAGGCGGGTTCAAAGCCTCGAAAAAAGTCGTTTCGGCGGATGATAGTGTTGATATGGGTTATATTTCAAACGGTCTGTGGTATCAAAATGACATCACTAACAGACTTACATTGTTGTTTACCGTAGGATACAGATTTTAATTCTCTTAAACATCGGGAAATATGCAGTTTGGCAATTGGATTTATTCAAAATAGTCGGACTCTCAGTTGCTTTTTTGACATAAAAGTATTGAACGGTTGAAAAAAGTCCCTGATTTCATAAGTTTTCTTAATGAAAACGAGCGAAATCAGGGACTTTTTCATCAAAATCATTATTATTTTTCAATTTTTAATCCTAATCAATATCTTCTTCCTCCGAAATATCATCAACGGATTTACTCTTTCGTAAAAATTTCTTTTTTTCTTTCTTCTCGGGTTCAGGCTCTGTCTTATTGCAATAATTGTCTATTTTCTCTTGTGCTTTGGTATGGTCTA
>JAFUYA010000080.1 GCA_017477025.1 Bacteroidales bacterium
TAATTTCCTTTTCTGAATATATATACAAGGATGTTATCATTGCTGTCATTGCCCAAAAAGGGACTGATAGTTCATCTGTATCCAAAAAATTATTCATAAATCCGTGTGTATAGTACGTAATCAGACTTAATGTTATAACCAATGACAACCTGCCGAGAGTCTTGTCCATAGATCTACGATATGTTCTTATACCTATGTATATAGTAGTACCGAACATACAAACAACAATAATACATCCCGGCAACCCCTGTTCGCACAATGGTCCTATATATTCGCTGTGTGCATTTCCCAATGTACCTTCATTTGTTGAAATGGGTGTTCTTTGATAATATAACTGGTACGATCCGTAAAGGAATTGGTACGTTCCGGGTCCCCAGCCGGTAATCGGTTTTTCTTTAAACATTCTTATCGCACATGACCAACGATTTATACGCTCTATATTGGATGCATCAGTTGAGATATTACTCATTGAAGTTATATGTTCGGTCAGATTACCTGAAGAATCCTGAGAATTTGATTCCAACAACTGTTTTATAGAAGTAGAGAATAATACACCGACAATCAACACACAGCAAATCACGGATAAAATAGTCCGCATCCTTATTTTTAACATTACAATAATCAAAACGCCTGTAGCAACCAAAACGCTCAACCATGTAGCTCTTGCATAAGATAACACAAGTCCAGCAAGAAGGCAAACTGAAATAAAGGCGAATAGTATTCTACACTTCTTACTCGGACAAACATCTTTGTTGCCGAAAAGATAAAACAACGATACAGGAAGAAATAATCCTATAGCTGCTCCGTATGCTGTATGGTCGTTATAAAATGGTTGCGGTATTTGATTCATTTCAGCAAAATCAAAATTATAGTATGCGAACTTAATGGAGCATATTATCACTACTATACTTAATGAGAAACCGTATAATGCGATAAACCAACGTATCGTTTTCGTATCCCTGAAAATAGGTACCATCATAAAATAACATGGAATAACAAACCAAAGTCGGGAAATAAGAAACTTTATCGATACTATTATATCCCAAGAAAATAATGAAGTTATTAATATCCAAGACAAATTAATAAAAATCATCAATGTTATCGGATTGTATAAAACTTTCCTGTCATAACTTTTGTTAAAAAAACATTCCCAAAGGAAAAGACACATTATGACAATAAGTATAGGCTCGGTGGGAACAACTACGGAAAACTCCTCCATCCTAAAAAAGATAGACAAGGGAGTCAAAAATGCAACGAGAAATACTGAATAATAGAATTTGAGCATTAACAACAATACGCATAATACCATCACGGGAATAAATGCATAAATATAAAAATCATAATCTATTGCAACAATTCCCAGTGCAAGAAACAAAACACAAAGAAGTGTTATAATGATTTTATCCTTGAGACTATGCTTTGTTACTCTGTCCATCTTCAGTTTCTGAAGAGAAATATTTTTCTTTTACAACCAAATATTCTGCCGCTATCAGTGTACAAGCCAAAGCAGCTAATATAACGATAACGGTTCTTTTCGGTTTATCTTTTTTGTATGATATAGTAGCATATTGAGCAACAAAATCAACCGGGATATTACTTTGAAAATCTAAAACAGCCTGTTGATAATATTCTTCCCATGCCTGCATTGACTTGCTTTTGTTTTCTATATCATTCAATAATGCAGCCATTAAAGCACTTTGCTCATTTACTTCTGCCATTTTTTTCTCCAACCTGGAAACAGCTGCATTATTTCCTGCCGCAACATCTTTTGCCATTTGCTGTGCGAAACGGTCTGCAAATGAATGCGGATAATACAAATTGTTCTCCACTTGCAACTTATGCAAGGAATCAGTCAATCTTATCACATCCACACGCATACTATCTCTGCTAATCTGCATATATTTCAATACACTATCGGCTTTTGCCTGTTTCATTCTTTGTCGAAGTACCTGCAACTCCTCAACCATATAATTGGCTATATTACATGCATATTCAGGATTCTTATCCCAAACGGACAACTTGGCACCCAAGTAATCGGACCGTTTAACTTTTATGTTTTTCTTCAACTTCAACAGCATTTTTTCATTATCCAATGGAGTATTCTTCAAGCCGTAATGTTCTCTCAAATTAAATTTAATTGCCGTTTTCTCTATTATCTGCCAAGAAGATAATAATTCCAAAATATATTCACTTTCTTTTTCAGTACCGTACTGAAATACATCCCTCTTATCTCCGGGATTAGTCAATGCTTTTGACATTGAATTAAACTCACTCGGCAGTAATAATACCTCTGACTTGTAGTAGTTAGGTAATAACAAAGACAACGCTCCTGCAACAACTCCTGATACTATAAACGTAACACAAAGAAATTTAAAATGTCTTCTCAAGAATTGCATTGTGCCGTCAAAATTAAATGTATTCATATCGTTTTTTTATTCAAAATAAGGGTGCAAAGATAAGAATTTTTGCATTAATATAAGAAAATTGAGTAAAATATTTAAAAATAAATCACTTCAAATAATGGAATTGTCTTCCATATAACAAAACATAAAGTACGATTTACCATCGCCTAATCCGTAATAACACTATTCGTGCCTATGTTCTAAATATTAGTCCGTGAAAAGGTAAAAAGGAAAACCATTACACTTACGATTATTTTTCATATTTATTACAAGATGCTATGCTTTCAAACAAACATCGTATATTCGGATATGAATGCGAAAGTATTCCCGGCAAATCCTTCTGTGTTATCCATTCCAATTGCTGTATCCCTTCTTCTTCCTGCGGTGTAAGCATTTCAGATGAATGACAATACATATCATACCAATAAGTTTGCTTGATTTCTTTTCTTGAATTCATATAGTACGTATGGAACGATGATGCCAAATATTCTCTTACTTCCAATTGTTTCATTCCACACTCTTCCAAGACCTCTCTTTTTGCCGTTTGTTCTATTGTTTCTCCTTTTTCATGATGCCCTTTAGGCAGGTCCCAGAACCCGTTACGAAACATAAAAAGATAGTCTCCGTTCTCGTTTCTGACAATTCCCCCTGCTGCCTTTACAAAATACAGAGAAGATGTTACTCTTTCAAATACAGTTTTAATATCTTCCTGCTCAACCACTATAAGATAATTTTCAGTTTGTTTATCATCGAATAAAGTTGAGAAATCATAAGAAGACAATACATCTGAATTACAATATATTGTTTGATATCCTAAGAAATTTTCATCCTTTATCGGAGTTTTTACAATCGAAACTTTGTTTTGTTTGTTAAATATTGTGTAATTTTGCATATCTTAAAAAGTTAATACATTCGAACTATGGATAAAGAAAATCAAATCAAGGCTGCACAAAGTCTTTTAAGTATTCAAGCGGTAAAACTATCCCCTAATGAACCTTTTACATGGGCATCAGGACGTAAGTCTCCAATCTATTGTGATAACCGATTAACTCTGTCTTATCCCTCCATAAGAACGTTTATAAAGCAACAATTCGTATGTTTGGTCAAGGAAATTTGCGAAAATGTTGATGTGATTGCAGGAGTTGCAACAGGGGGAATCGCACAGGGTGTTCTTGTAGCACAAGAACTTAATAAACCCTATGTATATGTCAGGTCTGAAGCCAAGGATCACGGCAGAAAGAATCAAATTGAGGGAGAAATAAAAGCAGGACAATCCGTAGTTGTCATTGAAGATTTGGTATCTACAGGAAAAAGTTCTCTACTTGCAGTTGATGCATTAAGAAATGCCGGATGTGAAGTCAAAGGTATGGTGGCTATATTCACTTATGAGTTGGAAATTGCGAAGAAGAATTTTCAGGAAAAACAAGTTTTGCTGAAAACCATAACAAATTATTCTGCTTTAATTGAAACTGCAATAAAAGAAAACTACGTATCCGGAGACAATCTGCTTTCCTTACAACAATGGAGAGAGAATCCGGAGAAATGGTCTGATGACAGAATGTAATAGAGTTATAATATGAAACAAATAAAATCTAAAACGGTTGATCTTAACCGCAGTGTCGAGGAAGTATTTTATGCACTGAGCGACTTTACTCATTTAGGTGCCATACCTAATGACAAGATACAAAACTTCAAATGTACTTATGATACGTGTTCCTTTAGTGTCAACGGTATGGCTGATGTCGAACTTGTAATAAAAGAAAGAAAACCGTTTGACTATATAACCATAGGAAGCGGGAAAGAAATAACGGGCGGATTCAATTTCCTTGTCAATCTGTTGTTTGAAAGAAGCGGAGAAAGAACCTGTAACCTAACGGCAGAGGCTAATATTGATGGTAATACCGTCATGCTGATGATGATAAAAAAGCAAATACAAAACGGATTGGATTCCATAATGGACGGTATCCGTAAAGCAATCAATGAACAGAGTATATGAAGAAACTTTATCCTTTCATAGTCTCTCTGCTTTTTTCCTGTTTATTGTTAGGTCAGGAAAAGAGTTTATTGGACTATGATGGGTGTAAAGACGGCATAAGCAAAAGTCTGTTGAAGAAGTATGAGAAAGCCGTGAGTTATTTTAATGATAAGAAATACTCACAGGCTTCTTCTTTATTACAAGAAGTAATAAAAGAAGATGAAAGTTTTGCTTCGCCTTATTTTCTTATGGGTATGATAGGTGTTGTTAAGGACAATACAACAATGATCATGAAATATTTTCCTCTGGTCAAAGAGAATTGTCCGGAATTCTCACATCCGTACCTTTTCTATTATTTAGGTATGATTGATTATACCGAAGAGCGATACAGTGAAGCCTCAAAAAATTTTGAACATTTCTTAACTCTTACCGACCAAAACAATTTTTATGATTCTCTCCAAAAGATTGCAATAAACTATATCGGTTGGAGTGATTTTCTTAAGACAACAATGGAGAATAAAGTTGCATTTGACCCGAAAAAAATCAACTTCCTTGCTAAAAACAAGAATTACTACGAGCCGTTTGTAACATGGGATAAGGGAGAAATATGGTTTATAAGAGAAGAAGTCATAAAAGACACTAACTATGATTCCTTTTTTTCTGAGGTATCCACTCATAAAAACCGATATTTACAAAGGAGTATTTTTGATTCCACGGGATTCTATGATAAAGGCTTTATAGCCCCTGACCCTTTCAATAACCAGTTTCCGCTGTCCGGAGTTTCAATAACTGCTGACAATAATTATATATTTTTTTCCGTAAAAAATAATACGGAAGATAACAAATCGTGGGATATTTATTACTGCGAACGCATCGACGATTATTTTTCCAATGCAAAATCCATAAATATAAACACTACTGCCTCGGATGAGTTCTCTCCATCCGTAAGTGCTGACGGCAATCTGCTGTATTTTGTCAGCGACAGACCTGGAGGAAAAGGCGGTTATGATATTTGGTTCTGCAAACGTACCGGAAAAGACACTTGGAGCGAACCGGAGAATCTCGGTCGTAATGTTAATACGTTCGGCAACGAAACTTATCCTTTTATTGCTGCTGATAACTCTCACCTCTATTTTCTTTCCAACGGTCGAAGAACACTCGGAGGAAACGATATTTTTGTTTATGATATAAAGAAAGATTTACCTGCCCGAAATATCGGTTATCCCGTCAATACGGAATCTAATGAAAATCCTGTATGCATAGGTTTGGACGGAAAAACGGCATATTCCATATTTAAGAATAAGGACAACAAGTTTCAAGAAATAAATCAGTTCGCTTTAGATGACAGATTTCGCTCCGACGAACGTATCTTAATCAACGGTATCGTTGAAAAAACTCTTAACGGCGATATCTATTTGAATCTTACCTCTACTGACGGAGAGGAAAATACACCTTACTATATAAGCAACGAACATCCTGATTTTACACTCATAATACGAAAGGACAAAGAATACATTCTTACTCTTGACCAAAACGGTTATATGTTCTATGTTGCAAAAGTAAATGCCGAAACGCAGAATCTTGTCATTGAACAAAAACCGTTAGAAAGCGGTACTTGCATACAACTGAATTGTGTTAAACTTGACGGAAACGGACTCAATTTTGACGATAACAGCCAAAATGTTTTGGATAATTTTGTTTCTTTTTTGAAAAGGCATACCAGAATACGCATTAATATAACCGCCGAAAAGAAAATGAACGATGCTTTGAAGAATTATCTTATTAAAAGCGGTATTCGGGAAGACAGAGTAACATTGACGGAGGCGACAACCAATAAAATTCTTTACACGATTAAATAATAAAAAAACAAATAACTTTATGAAAAAATCATTATTTATTTCATTATCGTCATTATTTTTGATGACATCTGCGGCATACACGTCTTTAAAAGCCCAAGACTATTTACCTGAAGGACGTGTTGTAACCCAAACCGAACAAGAACCTGAAACCGATGCAAAAATTCTAAAAGCGGTAAGCGAATGGCAGGATTTGAAATTCGGATTTTTCATGCATTGGGGTATATACGCTCAAGCAGGAATTGTAGAGAGTTGGTCTGTATGCAACGAAGAATGGATTGACAGAAAAGGTAAGCCTTATGAAGAATATAAACAATGGTACTTTAACCTTAACAAAGAGTTTAATCCTAAACAATTCAATCCCAATAAGTGGGCGGACGCTGCGAAAAAGGCAGGTATGAAATACGTTGTCTTTACAACCAAACATCACGATGGATTCTGTATGTATGACACTAAATATACGGATTACAAAATAACGGACAAATCCTCTCCTTTCGGTAAAAAGGACGGCAGGGATATAACCGGTGAAGTTGTTAAAGCCTTTCGTAATAAAGATTTTAAAATAGGACTGTATTTTTCCAAACCTGACTGGCATAATCAGGATTATTGGTCACCTATGTGGGCAACACCTGACCGCAATGTTAATTACAACATAGAGAAGCATAAAGACATGTGGCAACGGTTTTGTGATTTTACCCATAATCAAATAGGAGAAATAACTCATAACTACGGAAAAATAGATATTCTTTGGTTGGACGGCGGTTGGATTCGTCCTGCGTGGAGTGTTTTGCCCGGCAGTGAAGAGGAAACATGGCTTGGTGCATACAAACGCATACAAGATATAGACATGCCTAAAATTGCAAAAACTGCACGCGAAAAAAATCCGTCAATGATCATTGTTGACAGAAGTGTAGGCGGACAATATGAAAACTATCGCACGCCTGAGAAAGCAATTCCCGATGAACCGTTGGATTATCCGTGGGAAACATGTATGACAATGGGGGACTCTTGGTCGTATGTTCCTAACGACAACTACAAAAGTACAAACACCCTTATTCACATGTTGGTTGATGTTGTTTGTAAAGGAGGAAACTTCCTGTTAAATGTAGGACCTGACGAACAGGGTAATCTTCCTAAAACGGCGTTGGCAAGAATGGATTCCATAGGAACATGGATCAATACTAACGGCAAAGCAATTTATAACACACGTCCTGTTGCTCCGTACAAACAAGACGGAATCTGCTTCACTCAAGGTAAGGACGGACAAGTGTATGCCATAATAATGATCAGCGATACTGCAAAACTACGTTCCGTTTATAATATTCCTCAATTCAAAAATTTGAAAAAAGGAAAGAAAACCATTTTGGGAAGCAAACAAAAAGCACAAGTGGAAATCAGATATGCTGGCAATACGCTTGTCCTGCCTGACAAATTCATTAAGAATAACAAGGAGAAGAATGCTATTGTTGTTGAATTATAGCCTGCAACTGCAATAACTATATTATTGCAGGATATTTGTCGTACAAAAAGAGAATTGAAACTTTCGAGAGTTTCAATTCTCTTTTTGCTAAAATGATTATATCCCTGCAGTATTACAATACAATCAAAAAACTATTAAGCTCGGATACTATTCAAATTTAAGATTCTCAACAACATTTATCTTTCCTATACTCCTTGACGGAATAAGCATACAGAGCATACAAATAATGAATGCACCTGCGTTGATAAGTATAATATGTAAAGGATTAATTTCAACGGGAACACTTGTCAAATAATAACTCTGTGCATCCAATTTGATAAGATTCGTATATTTTTGGACACATTCAATAACCAAGGCAATGATATTTCCGAACAACAGTCCTTTCAATGTTATGTATCCTACTTTGTAAAGAAAAATTTTTACTATTGAAGAATTCGGTGTCCCGAATGATTTCAATATGCCTATCATCTGTTTTTTCTCATAAATCATTATTAATATCACACTTGACAAAGTTACCACCGTAACCAGTATCATTATAATTATTATCATTATAACGTTGGAATCCAAAAGATTTAACCAAGAGAAAAGACTCGGTTCGGATTCATCTATGGTCTGAACGGTCATATCCTGCGGAAGTTTCTCATAAATTTCGTCTGCAGTAGGTTCAAGAAAAGAGAAATTCTCAACGGTTACTTCGTATGAAGAGAAATCATTCTCTTCTAAAGAAAACAGATTTTGTAATACTTCAGCATCACAAATCAGGAACCTTTCATCATAATCACCTAATCCCGTATCATAAATTCCGGATATATAAAAATTCTTACTTCTGTAATTATCATTGATGTAGAAATAAACTTTTATCTTATCCCCCGTTTCAAGATTAAGTTTATCAGAGATATTTTTTGAAACAAGTATTTCCTGTTTGCTGTCTTTACCGAGTTTCGGCATATTACCGCTGACAAGTGCATCGTGAAAAAAGGCAGTATCATAACTACCCGTAATACCTTTTAATATAACGGCATGAAAATCGTTACCGCTTATAATAACAGCCGATTTGTTCAACACGGGAGTTATGCTTTTTACGTTGTCAGTACGGCTAAGTAAGTCAAGACTGCGGTTATCAATATATACAGGAACGTCTGAATAGGAAGCGGATGCCGTAAAAGGAAGAATCCTTATGTGAGAACCGAAGCCAGTAATTTTCTCTTTGACACCGTTCTTAAAACCTGTCAGAACGGACATCGAAATCAACATAACCGCAACGGACAATGCAACGGAAACAACCGCAATTCTTATAACTCTGTTTGCGGATGATGATTCTTTTGCTTTGATCAAACGTTTGGATATGAAAGATTCAAAAGTCATAATCTCTGAATTGATACATAATAAACGCAATAAGCGTGAAAATATTTTATTGAAAAACTTGCCATAATTAAAGTTTTACATATCTTTGCAATTTCTTTTTATAAAGATATAGTATTGAGATGAAAAAATTAGCGGTTGTAGCTTTGGGCGGAAATGCCCTGTTAAGAAGCGAACAAAAAGGAACATATAAAGAACAGATACAAAACGTAAATCAGACCTGTGAACAAATAGGCGAATTGTTGCCTGATCACAACATAGTAATTGCACACGGCAACGGTCCTCAGGTCGGAAACATCCTGTTGCAAAATGAAGCGGGAAAGGAAAAACACGGGGTTGAAGACATGCCGTTGGATTATTGTGTGGCACAGACTCAAGGCAGTATCGGGTATTTAATCGATATGTGCATGCGTAATGTAATGCAGAAAATGAATATTCAAAGAAATGTCGTAACATTACTTACACAAGTAACCGTTGATAAAAATGACAAAGGATTTGCCAATCCTACCAAACCCGTAGGCCCGTATTATACCAAAGAAAACGCAGAAAAATATGCAGAAAGCACTGGAGCAAAATTCAAAGAGGATGCTAAAGGCAGGGGGTGGAGAAAAGTAGTAGCCTCTCCTGTACCTCAAACGATAGAAAACGTCAATTTGGTTAAACAACTTGCACAAGACGGCAATATAATCATAACTGTCGGAGGCGGTGGCATACCTGTGGTGGAGGAAAACGGACAGATCAGCGGCATTGAGGCTGTTATTGACAAAGATTTGGCAAGTGCAGTTACTGCCGTTGCCATCGGTGCGGATGAGTTTTATATCTTGACCGATGTTTCCAAGGTTTATATCAACTTCAGAAAAGAAAACGAAAAAGCTTTGGACTTATTGACTGTACAACAGGCAGAAGAATTGTTGGCAAACGGAGAATTCGGAGAAGGAAGTATGGCTCCGAAGATACGTGCAGCATTGTATTTTGTCAAAAACGGCGGTAAGGAATGTATAATTACAGAAGCAAGCATGTTAAAAGATAAAAACTGCGGCACCAGAATTGTAAAATAAAATTTACATTTCCGTAGAAAAATATTGTTCGGGTAAGGAAAGTTTATGTATTTCCTTACCTTTTTTCATTTTATCAGAGATTGTTGAATTTTTCTTAATGATTTCTGCCAAAATCATTAAGAAAATCGGAGAAATCTTAATAATTTTGAGAAAAATCTCCCTATTTTTTCCGACAATAATAAATTCTATTATTTTCTTCTTTAATTTATTGGAAAGAACCGTGTTTTTTTCCAATAATAAGAATTACATATAAAGGAATTTTTCTTACTTTTGCAGTGTCAAACACAGGTTTGACCCGTTTCTTTTATGTTAAAGAAATTGAGAAATTTAATTTATTAACAATAGCGTTTTGCTATTTGTTCTAAAAAATCGAATTGAAACTTCGGAACTTTCAATTGCAAGGAAAAACGAACAAATGTAATGCCTGCAATTAGTTCAAATGAGATAATGGTTAAATACCCAAAAAAAATGAAAAGCATGTGCATGTCGGTATAGATGATAAAAGCCTGAGAGGTTGTATTAAAGAAAGAAAAATATATCACTTTTACAATATCAAATAAAACATTTTATAAAGAAGTATGAGTAGCTTAACAAAAGTACAAGCAATAGAAAAAGTATTACAAGAGAATGGAGGTTCTGCTAATTGGCAAGTAATATATGATAATATAGAAAAATACTATCCAAATGCAAAAAAATCAAAAGACTGGGAAGCAGGATTACGTGGTGTTTTATATAGAGAAATTAGACAGAACACAAAGCGTTTTAAGAAAATAGGACTAAGTATATATGCATTATACGATTATAATGAAGAAAAACAGCCAGAAATTAATGATGTAAAGAGGATGCACTCTTATATTGAGGGTATATGTTTGGAATTAGGTAATTTACAAAAATTCGAAACATTTACGGCTGACCCATCTGCATTTTACAGGGATAATCTATCTTTGAAAAATTTTGCAACTTTAGATGAATTACCACAATTTTCATATAAAGACATTTTGGATGATGTAAAAAGGATAGATGTAATATGGTTCAATAGTATAGGTCTTAAATTCCCACAAAAAGTGTTTGAAATTGTAGATAGTATAGGTACATTAACAGGTGCATTTAACAGAAGTCTTCAGTTAAAAAACTTCATAACTGATTTTTATATAGTTGCACCAGAGAAACACAGAGAAAAATATAAACAGACTATTAATTTGGAAATATATAAACCCAATAAATCAAGATTCAAATTCATCAACTATAATGAAATTATTGCATACTATAATACATTGTTACAAACAAAAAAAATAGAAAGTAGCATATTCTGATAATTGTACTATCAAAGAATTTAATAATTTTGAAAATAAGTATTATGCACTAACTCTAAGGTATAAGGAATGTGAAATAATACCTATTATGTGGTTTATTGATGATTCTTTGACTAAAAATAGAAATTATTATTTACAGGAAATGCAGAAATTACAAAAAGATTATGGTTGTATGCCCTATCTTTTCTACGGGGAACAATTATTTAAGAGTAATTTAGAATATTTTGACATAGAAATTTGGAATGAAACTCTGTTGTATTTGGAACAATGGAAAAACAACTTACCAGATATGCCAGAAATAAATTTTGATAAGAATGCAACTGCTGTATTTAATGAAATAAAAGATTTATCACCTACTGTTTATAGAAAACTATTTACTAACAATGATATAATCAAGCAAATATTCCCTATAATATTCTCCGAAAACAAAGTTTTATGGTTATTATATGACTATTTCAAGCAACAAGATGGACAAATATACATAACATTAGGTGGGTATTTGAAAGACTTATTAACAAAAAAGTCCGCTACTTAATTGTAACGGACTTTTTATTTATGTAGTAACTATGCTACACTTGTAACGTTTATTCGCCCCAATTCATTGACGCCATACGCTTGTAAGAATTGTAACGCCATTTTGCATTCTCTTCTGATGCTTTAAACAATTCGGCAGCCTCTTCAGGAAATGCTTTCTTTAATGAATTGTAACGCACTTCGCCGTCAATAAATGCTTGGAATTTGCTCCAATCAGGCTCTGCACTATCCAAAGTAAATGGATTCTTACCTTCGTTTGCTAATTCAGGGTTGTATCTCCACAAGTGCCAATAACCGCATTCAACGGCTTTCTTTTGTTCAGCCTGTGTCTTACCCATACCAGCCTTAATACCGTGATTGATACAAGGAGCGTAAGCAATAATCAATGAAGGTCCATCGTAAGCCTCTGCCTCACGCAATGCTTTGATGTATTGTGCAGGATTTGCACCTATTGAAACCTGTGCAACATAAACATAACCGTATGTAGTTGCAATCATACCCAAGTCTTTCTTCTTAACACGTTTTCCGCTTGCAGCAAATTTTGCAATTGCTCCCACAGGAGTAGCCTTACTTGCTTGTCCGCCTGTGTTAGAATAAACCTCAGTATCTACAACCAAGATATTTACGTTTTCTCCACTTGCAATAACATGGTCTAATCCGCCGTAACCGATGTCGTATGCAGCACCATCACCAGCAATTATCCATTGTGATTTCTTAACAAAATATTGTTTCAAATCCAACAATTCTTTTGCAGTTCTGCATGCATCACAATTGCAAGTAGTTGCTCCTTTTGCTTTGCTTTCTTTAACTTGTGCAAGTTTTTCTTTCCAAGTAACACCTTGTCCGTTAAATTCTTCGTCTGCGTGGTCTTTTTGCATACTTTCCAACCAAGCAATAACATCATCAACAGGATTAATAGCCTCACGTAATGCCTGCTCGTATTGTTCAGCAATAGCAAATGCTTCGTTAGTTGTCAAATCTTTATTATCCAACCATTTCTGTGCAGCAGCCTTCAATGGTTCGTATGTCCAAGGAATAGCAAGAAGTTTTTCTGTCTTAGCAACAACTCTTTCTCTCATCTTTCTTGTGGCCGTTGCCATACCAAGACCAAATTCTGCGAAGTCCTCAAACAAAGAGTTTGCCCAAGCAGGACCTCTGCCGTTCTTGTCAGTTGTATAAGGCATTGACGGACATGAAGCAGAATAAATAGAAGAACAACCTGTTGCGTTGGCAACCATCATTCTTGGTCCGAACAATTGAGAAATCAATTTAACATAAGGAGTTTCACCGCAACCTGCACATGCTCCCGAGAACTCAAACAAAGGCTGTGCAAACTGGGAATTCTTAATATTCTTTGTTATGTCAGTTAATTCAGCCTTGTTGCTTACTTTTTCAACCATAACATTCCAACGCTGTTTGTCTTGATTGTCTTCTGTCATAGGCACCATTTCCAAAGCCTTTGTTTTTGCAGGACAAACATCAGCACAGTTGCCACAACCTGTACAATCCAATGGAGATACTTGCATACGGAATTTCAAATCAGCAAACTCTTTACCTGTTGCCTTGATCGTCTCCGTACCGTTAGGAAGTTGTTTTTCTTCATCGGCATTGATAAGGAATGGACGTATAGCAGCGTGAGGACATACCAACGCACATTGATTACATTGAATACAATTAGCAGCATTCCATACAGGAACATGAGAAGCAATACCACGTTTCTCATATTGTGCAGTACCATTAGGGAATGTTCCGTCTTCTCTACCTACAAATGCAGAAACAGGCAAAGAATCACCTTCTTGTGCATTGATAACATCAACAACATTCTTTATAAAGTCTGGGTGATTATTAGCGATTGCATCTTTGCTTTCGTCTTCATTCAACCATTCTTTCTTAACTTCAACTTTAACAACATCACCACCACGATCTACAGCAGCATAGTTCATATTGACAATATTCTCACCTTTTTTGCCGTAAGATTTAACGATGGCTTCTTTCATCTTAGTTACAGCAAGGTCGTAAGGAATAACGTTTGCAATCTTGAAGAATGCACTTTGTAGGATTGTGTTAGTACGATTGCCCAAACCAATCTCTTCTGCGATCTTTGTTGCGTTGATGATATAGAAGTTAATGTCGTTTTGAGCAAGTATTTTCTTAACCTTTACAGGCAAATGTTTTATAGTTTTTTCTGCATCGTACATAGAGTTTAAAAGGAATGTACCGTTTTTCTTTATTCCTTTCAATACCTCGTATTGACGTAAGTAAGAGAATACGTGGCAAGCAACAAAGTCAGGAGTCGTTACCAAGTATGGAGAACGGATAGGGTTATCACCAAAACGAAGGTGAGAACAAGTAAATCCACCTGATTTCTTACTATCATAAGAGAAGTAAGCCTGACAATATTTATTAGTATTGTTACCTATAATCTTTATTGAATTCTTATTTGCTCCAACAGTACCGTCAGCACCCAATCCATAGAATTTAGCCTCAAACGTTCCTGCGGTAGCCATTGATATTTCCTCACCAACAGTCAAAGACAAGTTAGTAACATCATCAACAATACCTACTGTGAATTTGTTTCTTGGTTCGTTAGATGCAAGATTCTCAAATACTGCTATCATTTGTGCAGGAGTAGTATCTTTGGATGACAATCCATAGCGACCACCTATAATCATAGGTTTTAAATCACAACCGTTGAACATTTCAACAACATCCAAGAACAAAGGTTCGCCTGATGCTCCACATTCTTTTGTACGATCCAAAACGCAAATACGTTTTACGCTCTTAGGTAATACGTCAAAGAAATATTTTGCAGAGAAAGGACGATACAAATGTACGGTTATCAAACCAAGTTTCTTTCCTTGTTTTGCAAGATAGTCTATCGT
This sequence comes from Bacteroidales bacterium, assembly GCA_017477025.1. GTDB lineage: Bacteria > Bacteroidota > Bacteroidia > Bacteroidales > P3 > Scybalousia_A. Next base: position 14,863 of record JAFUYA010000080.1, read on the forward strand.
TTCTTTGATAGTATCGCAAACAGATCCCATAGCAACTATTATGTTTTCTGCGTTAGGGTCGCCGTAATATTCAAAAGGTTTGTGTGTTCTACCGGTTATCTTTCCTACTTCCTGCATATAATGATTTACTATGTCAGGTATAGCCTCATAGAAAGGATTGATAGCCTCTCTTGCCTGGAAAAATACGTCAGGATTCTGTGCTGTACCTCTTGTAACAGGATGTTCAGGATTCAAAGCGTTATTTTTATAACGTTTTATTGCATCCCAATCAACCAACGGCATCATATCTTCATTTGAAAGAGCCTCTATCTTTTGAATTTCGTGAGAAGTACGGAATCCGTCAAAGAAATGTAAGAACGGAACTCTTCCTTTGATTGCTGAAAGGTGAGCAACGCCTGCCAAATCCATTGCTTCCTGAACGGATGCGGAAGAAAGCATTGCAAAACCTGTTTGACGACAAGCATAAACATCACTGTGATCGCCGAAAATACTCAACGCATGAGAAGCAATTGTTCTTGCCGTAACGTGGAATACACCCGGAAGCAATTCTCCTGCGATTTTATACATGTTAGGTATCATCAATAACAATCCTTGTGAAGCCGTAAAAGTACTTGTTAAAGCACCTGCTTCTGATTGCATTTCTACCAATTTAACGGTTTCGTCAAATAAGTTTTTTCTGCCGTTTGCCGACCATTCATCAACATATTCGGCCATAGGAGATGACGGTGTGATAGGATAAATAGCGGCACACTCACTGAACATATACGCTACGTGAGCAGCAGCTTGGTTACCGTCACAAGTTAAAAATTTCTTTTCTCTTGCCATTTTGTTATTATTATAATTGTTTTAAATTATTGTAGTTACTTTGTAAATATTATCGCTGAAAATTTGATTTGCAAATTTACTAATAAAATCGTTATCAACGAAATTTTTTCACAATTAGTTATACGTATGAAAAACATTGATAGGAGAAAAAAGAGTAACCTGTCCGGCAAACTATTCCTCCTTTCCGACAACATATCCGTCATTGCAAATTCAGAAAGATTGTAAAACACAGGAAAGATAATCAAAGAAGGGTTGCAGATTTTATTTATATCCGCAACCCTTTTTCAGAAATTAAACAATTTCCTATTTGAATTATTTATCTTTAAACTTACTTACCTGACTTTTTAAAGCATCGATTGAAAGCATTACAGCCTCCTCAAAACTGTCTGCCTGCTTTGAGGCATACAAGTCATTGCCTTTGACAACGATTCTTATATCGGCAATCTTATTGTTTGAACTCTCGGGTTTATCAATACTCAAAGTTACCTCTGCACCCAACAATCCTGAAGCATGACGCTCCAATTTTGAAACTTTTTCCGTTACAAAATCCGTCAATTTTTCATCTGCTTTAAAATTTACCGCATTAATTTTTACATCCATAATATTCCTCCTTATCTTATTAGTTAAAGTTTTGTTCAAAAGTTCGTTTATATTCTTTTTTCAATTGTTCGATTGTCGTATGAGTATAAATCTCAGTTGCTTTCAAGGACGAATGCCCCAAAAGATTTTTCACGTTCATTATATCCGCCCCCTCTTCTACCAAATGCGTAGCACACGTGTGTCTGAAAGTGTGAGGAGATTTTTCCGATATATTAACGTTTTCCAGAAGTTTATGAACAATCCTGTAAAGCTGCTCCTTAGTCAGAACCTTACCTTCTTTTGTGACCATAAGAGCCGTTTGCTTTATACTATAACGTTGTTTCAGGTCAATATATTTTATAATATCATCCATTAATTTCTGTCCTATCGGAATTATTCTTTCCTTGTTTCCTTTGCCGAATATTTTTAATTGCCTGTCTGTAAAAGATATATCCGTTTGTTTTATGCCCAAAAGTTCTGCCTGCCTGATACCCGTTGCATACAATAATTCTACAATAACATAATTACGGAATGCATCAAAATCTTCTTCCGACGGCCGTTGTTCCAAAAGCATCTGCATATCATCATTAGTTATTGCAGATAATCTTCTTTTACTCATTTTCGGAGAAACAATCTTCAACATCGGATTTTTAAACTCCGCATTATTAATTTCCACCCATCGAAAATAAGCCCTTAACGAAGACAATTTTCTATTAATACTTCTTGCCGAAATACCTTGTTCGGAAAGAGTCATTATCCAACTTCTGACGGAATTGACCGTTATCAGCCCGTCATCTTCCAAAACAGACTTATCATTATCATCTTTCGTCAAAAAACTTTCAAACTGCAATAAATCAGATTCGTATGATTTTACTGTCAGTTCCGAATAATTACGTCTTTGTCTAAGATATGTCAAAAAAATATCCGTCTTCACAAAAGCAAAGATAAAATAAAAAAACGAAACAATCGTAAATATTAAAAAAAATCAGGTTTCCGTTGCAACAAAAACTTTGACAACCAATATAAAAAAGCACATAACACGTTGTATAATCATGACTAACGGTTATGTGCTTTATAATCATTGAAGCAATATTTTACTATTGCCGTATCTTTTCGTTAGTAATTGATATAATGGAAATAAGATCCGTATCGTTCATAAGAGGCTTTCTCCAACTCTTCCCTGTGATCAGGATGAGCAATGGACATAAGCAATTTTGCTCTTTGTTGCAAACTCTTACCATAGACATAAACAGCACCGTATTCCGTTACTATCCAATGTAACATTGACCTCGGTGCTCCGCCTACCGCACCTTCTTTTAATGTATTTACAATCTTACTTTCTCCTCTTGCCGTAACACTCGGCATTGCCATAATATTCATACCGCCCCTGCTCAATGCAGCTCCTGTAACAAAGTCAATCTGTCCGCCGATACCACTGAAAAATTTGGTACCTATGGATTCTGCACAAACTTGTCCGGTAATGTCTATCTCTAATGCTGAATTTATTGCCGTCATTTTATCTTGTGCGGCTATATTACGCGGATCATTGGTATAACCTACGTCCATTATTCTGACTGATGCATTGTTATCTATGAAATCATACAATCTCTTTGTTCCCATTGCAAAGGTAGAAACTATACGACTTCTATTCAATACTTTATTTGCTCCGTTTATTATACCTTTTTCTATCAACGGCAATATGCCGTCGGAAAACATTTCCGTATGAATACCCAAATCTTTGTGATCGTCCAAATGGGTCAGAACGGCATTAGGAATTGCACCTATACCCATTTGCAAACAAGCTCCGTCCTCTATCAATTCGGCTACGTGTCTGCCTATTGCATCCTGAACCTTATCAGGCATGGCAACGGCTGCCTCCATTACAGGTGTGTCATCTTCTACAAAAATATCAATCATTGACATAGGAATAACGCTGTCCCCGAACGTTCTCGGAACATTAGGATTGACAACTGCAATTACAGTATGAGCCTTTTCCACTGCCGCCAATGTAGCATCAACACTCGTTCCCATGGAAACGAAGCCGTGTTCGTCCGGAGGGGTTACCTGTATCATGGCAACATCACAAGGCAATACTCCGTCTCTGTATAATCTTTGTGTATCAACAAGATTAACCGGTATGTAATCTGCCAAACCTGCCTGCACGGATTTACGAACATTCTTTCCTACAAAAAAAGCATCATGACGGAAAATGCCTGCAAATTCTTCTGCAGTATAAGGTGCAGGTCCCTCAGTATGAAGATGATGGATGAAAACATTTGCAAATTCCCTGTTTCTGCCTCTTTCACACATTGCCTCTATTAAACACTGCGGTGCTGCCGAAACAGACGAAATATGAACATGATCTCCTGATTTTATTACGCTGACCGCCTCTGCCGGTGTCACAGGAACGTATGTATTTTTCATGGTACGGATAAATTAAGTTTTATATTCCTTTAAAAAACGCAAAGTTAAGGATTTATACAATAATAAGGAAATATTTTTTCAAAAAAAATTAATTCGATAACTGCATTACGCCGACTGAAAAAATTAAATTATTCGAAATACTTAACAAAATACTGCATCCCCGTACTTATTATGAAAAAGAGAAAATCATTTCATGCAAAAATTTTCTCAATGATTTTCGTCAAAAAGTGTGTGATTTCTCAAATTTTCTTAATGATTTCGGGAAAAATCACGCACTTTTTTAATCAATTCATTATTACAAAGTTAGAAACTTAACTTTTGCGACAACAAAATACATTTTTTTCCTTCAGAATTTGAAAAAATTATAATTTCATAACAAGAAAACTGCAACCATGAAATAATTTCATAACTTTGCACTCTGAACAATAAGGAAAGGGTCATGATATGAAAAGAATAAAATTTTTGAAGTTATCAACAACGGTTTTTCTTTGCAGTTGCATTTTTCCGTTAATCTTCACTTCGTGCGATACTGGCGAATGCTTTGATAACAACAACTACAAATCCGCACAAATCAATAAGGCGGCACCGGGAAGCCAACCGATTATAGAAGAAGATTGCTGACAAAATAATGCACCGTATGCAATGCAGAAATGAAAGACGAAATCTCTGACGGGCAAAATCGGAAAATCATCGCAAGAAGACGAGAATTTGTAAATAAATGCCAAAACGGGTTACTGCTTTAAAGTAAAAAAAATATGTTTTTTTTTGGTGGTTCTGAAAAAAGGTTGTAATTTTGCAAACTCAAATTCCTGAGGTATAACTTAAAGGAATGGATTTTATTGAGATAATAATTAAAAAAGTATAAAGAGATGTCAAGAATTTGTGAAATAACAGGGAAGAGAGCACAGAACGGTAACAGAGTTTCACACTCTAATATCAAGACTAAAAGAAGATTTAATCCGAACTTGCAGGTTAAGAAGTTCTATATTCCTGAGGAAGATGCATGGATTACTCTTAAAGTCAGTGCTGCAGGAATGCGTACGATAAATAAGAAAGGTATAATGGCTTGCCTTGATAACGCTTTGCAAAAAGGTTATATCCAATACTAATATTCTTATTTGGTAGAAAATACGGAGTATGGAAAAATAGTTCTGTACTCCTTTTTTCGTTTAAAGACGGCAAAGTATTTTATCTGCCATAAATAACACGAACCGTATGACTAAAAAGAGAATAGGTTTCATTGATGCCATGCGAGGAATGACAATGTTTCTTGTCGTTGTGGCACACGTTATGACTTTTTCACTGGGAATCAACGCTGAAAAAAGCGTATTAGGTTCTGTACTCATCACATTCCGTATGCCTGTATTCTTTCTTATAAGCGGTTTTGTATCATATAAGGTCGTAGAGAAGTATTCCTCATCATTTTATTTCAAGACTTTGTGGAAAAAATTTCTCATACTGATTCTACCGACAATAGTTTTCTTTGCTCTTTTGTATATTGCACGAAAACAAAACCCTATAACTACTTTCTTAGCAAACGGATTCGTTGAGTATTGGTTTATGTTAGTATTGTTTGAAATATTCTTAATCTACCTGACACTTAACTATTTATGCCAAGTATTAAAACTAAACGAGAAATTTGTTGATGCAACTTTATTGGTGTTGATAATTGTCGGATGGTACTTGTACTTCAATAAATCGTTCTATATAAATACTGAATTTAGAAAAGTCTTATCCGTCGGTAAGTTAGTAAACTATTTCCAATACTTTGTATTAGGAACATTGTTCCGTAAATATTGGTCGGCAATTTATGCATTTTTAAAAAAAGATTGGGTAAAAGTTGCAGCCGTTATAATGTTTATCGCTGCAATACTTGTAATCCGCAATGCTTATTGGAATGTCGGAAATATAACATGGTACAAAGTTCTGCACGATGTTGTTGTAAGATATTTAGGTCTTATAGTCTTTTTTCTGATATTTATGAATCGCGAAACGTATTTTGACAGCGATAAAAAGTTTTCACATCTTTTGAAATTCATAGGAGAAAGAACAATGGATATTTATCTCATTCACTATTTCTTCTTACCGAAAAACGGCATAAATAACGGGAAATTTGCGGCAACGATGTTCAACTTTTTTGAAACTAACAATAATATAGTGTTGGAAATTGCGGTAGTTACGATTGTTTCTTCTTTAATTATTGCCGTAAGTCTGGGTGTCAGCCAAATATTAAGACAAAGTAACTTCTTCGGACATTATTTATTCGGGGCTCCTTCCTTACCAAAAGCAGATTTGAAAGAAGCGGGTACAAATAAATAACACAACGGAAAAATAAAATAAGAGAAAATATGAAGACTTACTCATTTGATTTTCCTTATAGGATAAAGTATTATGAAACGGATAAAATGGGATACGTCCATAACAGCAATTACTACCGTCTTTTTGAGACGGGAAGAGAAGAAACCATGCGCCATTGCGGACTTTCCTATGATGATATAGAGAAAATGGGAATAATGATGCCGTTAATTGAGCAATTTGCACGGTATTACGCTCCTGCTCATTATGATGATAATGTAATAATCCGCACAACTATCAATGATATGCCGCAGGCAAAGATACATTTTACCTACAGAATATTCTCCGTAAAAGAAGGAAAAGAAGTAGTACATTGTGAGGGTTGGAATAAATTGTGCTTTGTGGATGAAAAGACACGCAAACCACAAAGATGTCCGAAATTCTTAACGGAACTTCTGGAGAAAGTTTTTAACGGAAGATAAAATTAACTTCAGATTTATTGAATAACAAAATATTTTTTATAAATTTGCATTCTGGATGATTTTAAGAGAATGCAAATTTGTATTGGTTTATCATAATCGTAATATGAAAACAATACGAAATTTTTAGGTACGGCTGTATTAATACTTGCGGGATAATGGTCAAAATCGTAGAATAAAAAATAGTTAAATTATTAATTTACTTATCTTTGCAAAGATTTTTTAGTTACGGTATGAAAGACATGTAATCCTGTGTCCCGTAACACGTTGCAAAATATCGGAAATAATCAGTGTAATCAGTGAATTTTTTATTGAAAAAAAATAAATTTATTTGCGTGATTAAAAGAATAAGAAAGGTATAGCAAAATTTATATAGATATTATAGGCTTTATATATCAAAAGTAGAATTTGTAAATTAAGAATAAAATAGTAAAATGGTGAAAAAAAAAAAAAACGAATAGGGAACAAATATGGTTTTACAACTACACGGCATTATTAAGTATATGGGGGTGGAATTTTGTATATTCAAAATAGAAAGGGATAACACAAAAAATATATTCAACTGCAGGCAAGTGCAGTAACTTGTTTGTCGTTTTGTAAACTATAAGTAGAATAAGAATATAAGGATAGAAGGTATAAAACAAATAAAAAGAAAACAAATTTATTAACAAACAAAAAACAAGCCAAAATCATGAAAAAATTATTCAAATTTTTGTGTGTTGCTGTTTTTACAACATTCACACTAAGTGCAGTGGCACAAGAAGTAAACATGGACAATAAGATAGTCCTTTATCAACATTATTATTCGTTCAATGATGGTTATACAGATGCAAGTTTCTCTCTTGCTCCGTATAACAATAATACCTACGTGATGATACAAAGAGGAGATGTGAAAGAAACTTTTCTTTTAGAGGACGAAGACTATCCTACAAATTTTGATGACTACGGTTTTCTTGAGGGTTGCGATTCTATCGTTATCTATGGTGATGTCTCTATAATAGAGATATATTCTTATCAAAATTCTTCAGGCTACCAAAGAGAAGAGATAGAAAAAATCAAAATAGACGCTAGTACACTAACGAATGTTTCAATACAGGATATGGACTTTATGACGTTTGATTTCGTTTGTTGTCCTCAATTAAGAGGAGTGTATATTTACAATACAAGAGTTAGTCGTAACAGTTTAGGTTTATTACCAAATTTTCCTATACGTTACTTGACTTTTGATCAAACAAATATAACAGCATCGCATGTAATAGACATAATAAAAGACAAAGATCTATTACAAACACTTCGTTTCACTCGTAACCGCAATTCTACAACAGCAGGATATGACAGTATTATGTGTGCATTGAATGATAGAAATGCAGAAACTCAAGTAGGAACTTTCTACTCTTTGTACAATACAAGTGATACTAATTCAGCGAAATTCAGTGAAACTAATACTTCAAATGCTCAGAGTAAAAATTGGCAAATAAAATATGTACTGGGTTCTGCTGAAGTTCCTGCTGGCATAGGTACATATAATTGCTCTAGTTCATTGGAAGAAATTACAAGCGATGATGCAACATTAACCATCTATCCAAATCCTGCAACGAATGAAATTGTTATAAATAATGTTGCAAATAACGGATTGGTAGAAATCTTTGATATTACAGGTAAATTGGTAAAACAAGTTGTTTATAATAATAAAGTAGATGTGTCTAACCTATTGACCGGTGTCTATACTATTAAAGTAAATAACAAAACCCAAAAACTTGTAATTGAATAAAGCTTACTAAGATTATAGAGATAAAAAAGGAGTCCTTGCAATCGGATTCCTTTTTTTATTTTTTACAAACTGACACGAGTAACGCACTCTTTTATCAACTTATCAGATTCTCACAAAAAATACTTAACAGTCTTATTATGACTACCTTATATCCTACCCCATTAACCTAATAAATATCGCAATTTCTTAATCAACGAATTCATAAAAAAGATCATCTGCACTTTCAACAATTAAAATATCCCTTGATATTAATTTACCTAATCCTAATCCAATAATAAAAAAGCAGGCAACCAATGGTTGCCTGCTTTGAATTTACCATATATCCAAATTATTTCACAATCAACTTAGCACTCTTAACAGAGTCTTTAGTAACCATTTGTATCATATAAGCACCTCTTTGCAATCTACTTACATCTATAGTTTGGAAATGATTTCCTTTTGTTTGTACTCCACTGTTAAATGAAGAAACTTCTCTGCCGTTCATATCGAACATACGGAATTCAACATTTGAAGTAACATCCAAAACAAATGCTATAGTAGCTTGATCAATTGCAGGATTAGGATAGATATTCAATGTTTCAACCTGTTTGTCATCAATCACATCTACCAAAGAAACTTTAGAATCTATTGCATTCGTATCTTTGAAATCATTGTTTACGAATACTCCTTTACCGTAGGTTGCAGCATAAATAACACCTGTATTTGCCGTAGCTTCAAAGGTTGTCAATTCTGCATTATCTCCCGTATAAGAATAGAATATCCATTTAGGAAGTTTCTTTGTTTGCTGCCATAAATTAAATACAGCTACATCAGGAACATTCGCATTATCTGAAATCCATTTACCATTTTCCCTGTAGTAAATACCGTCATCACTACCTACGTATATTCTTCCGCTCTTTGCTGTCTTTCCGGCATTTATACTTTCATACAATGCAGTAAATACAGGTTTATCAGACGTAGCAGGTTGATTATTTCTGTTAATATTCAAACTAATATCAGTGAAATCAACACTTGTTGCCAAAGCATTGGTTGTCTGCATAACGTTCGCTCCTGTAAATACAGCTCCTTCAAAAGTAATAATCATATTATCGGAATTCATAGGATCACAAACTATTGAAGATATCGGACGGTTAAATTCAGCGATTGTATCTGCAGTAAACTTATTTCTGTCATTATTAGTTCCTCTGAATACATAATCATCTGCTATATTAACGTCATTCAATCCGGAGATTCTCACAAGAATAGTATTATCATAACTTTCATAAGAAGAATATCTGTCAACAGCCAAGAACGCAGCAGAGCCGTCTTGCGACAAAGCAACTGCGTGTATCCTCTTATTCATTGTAGAAAGATCGTCTCCCGATGAAGCATTTCCCGTAGAATAAAGTTTCGCCCAAGTCAGATTTCCCCATTTGTTCTCTGCTGCTGATGAAGGATTTATTGTTCTGGAGAAATCCATTATCTTACCGCAAATAAATGCCCCTGTATTTGTTGCAACTAATGCTCTGGCCTGTACAGGCTGAGGAACTTTTATTTTCAAGTTTGCATTCTTATAAAATATCGTATCTCCTTCTCCAAGCGTATAACTTTCAGCAGTCGTTCCTTGAACAAAGCCTAATGTATCTGTCTTAGCCATTATATGGAAGAAAGGATAGCCCATATTATCACTTTCCACTAAAATGGTATCTCCCACCAAAATCTCTCGTCCGTTACGACAAGCGAAAGATCCCTCCGCTCTTCTTACGATAGTATAGTCAGTTATACTCATCTCTACACTATCGATTGTGCCGGCAAAGTCGAATGATTCCCAAAATGCAATAGGAGTGTTAAACGGATCAAAATCAAAATTATCTGCCATCGTAGCTCCTAAAAGTGTTTGCAATGAAGTATGACCATAAGTCCATGTCTGGTCATCAATTGCATCAAAATTACCTGCATTGCTGTATGTTCTGGTTACATTTGTTCCCGGACGAGACAACAACAAAGGTTTTCTTATGGAAGGAGTTGTTCTGTAAATAGCAGAAGCATTAACACTACTTCCCGAATGAGTTCTGTCTGATGTATTAGTAGAATTGAAATTATAAGGATAACCAGGATTGTTTACAGACCAGATTTTCATTCCTCTTTTCATTGAGTCTGCTACTCTGTGTGTATATAGAACGGAGTTTGATTGCGTAGCAGCAACAACTGAACCGTCTGCAGTCGCACTTACCTTATAAACCTGAAGATTGTTCATTCCGAAAGCAGGCCACCAGCGAAGAGAATTAATTATATAATCATAACTATATCTGAACACCCCCATATCTGAAGATACTAACAAACACAAGGAGTCATACATTGACAATTCACCATTTGTCTTTGCCGGCATCGGTAGTATGTTATGAACGTTGATACCTACATTCATTCCAAGCGTATCTTCAGTGAAGACGGATGTCATAGGAGAAAATGTGAAACGACCCTCTCCGTTGTAATCTCTTCCTACCAAAACAGAGTTCCCTCCGATATAAAGTTGCTCCTGTTCATTTCTGTCATCAACATATATAGACATTCCATATGCTAAAGATGTTCCTGCTATAGAAGACATTGAAGAGGTTGTAACATTAAACCAATTGGAAGAATTCGGTTGCAAATTCTCAACTCCGATATTCTCATCAATTGTTCCTCCAGGTATCTTCGTATAGTAAGGACGATAAATACCATAAATATAACCATTAATTTCCGGCTGATATTGATTAACGGCAACATTTTTGAAATCAGCAGCTACAAAAACAAATAAATCATTAGGATTTTTCTCTGAAAAAGCCAGTTTAATTCTGCCGATACCGAAAGAACTTGCAGGATTCATATCATCAACGGAAGAGTTAAAGACAACATTAAAATCCGTTCCCTTTCCCACTGCTACCGTACCTGTATAAGCAACGGCAACTTTTCCGTCTTTATTTACCAAAATATCCATAACATCAAAAGAAGAATTGCCTCCTATACGGATATTCTCAAACTCAGCATTGACGTTATTAACATCTGAAGTATATTTTAAACCTCCATTCTTAGTCCCTACGTAAAGAATATTGTCATTAAACAAAATAGTATTGATATATGCCCAATCATCTAAGAATGCATACTTTGACGCAGGTTTCGTTTCCTGCATAACAGAAAATTTAAAGGAATTTCTTACATATTCAAACTTTGCTTCATCGCTTTGTAAGGAATTTGCCCAATCCTTACTAAAGCCCTCTGTCTGCATAAAAACGCCGTTACCTACACTACCGGACGGCTGATTACTATATCCGAAAGAATTCTCGGCATGTACCATCTTCGTATAGAAACCTTCTCCCGTTGCAACATACAATCTACCATCATCTCCTTGTGTGATTGCCGTAACATTTTGAACTGCTCCGTCTAAGGCAATTTCCTCCCAACTTTTACCGTAGTTTACACTGACATACAATCCTCCGACTGTACCGGCATAAACAACACCGTCATTAAACTTATCAAACACAAGAGCACGGGTACGTCCTGCATAATTGTTAGGACCAATCTCGTTCCATCCCTGTTTCAAACTTTCATCTCCAGTATTTTCTCCGTCAAAATAAGGAGATGCAGACAGCGTGCCTGTCATTATTCCCATGACAGCAATAAGCAACACGCTCAAAAGTAACTTTCTTCTTTTCATAGTATTTAGTTATTCTTTTTTGTTTATTTTCGGTAAAAAATATACTTCGCTTTTGAAACCGCAAAAATACGAAAAAAAATATACATAACAAGATTTTATAATATTTTTTTTATTTTTTCCCCATTTTTCTAATGATATTCCATATAAAATACTCACCCATAGTAACGTTATAAATACTTTTTAGTATTATTTTGCAATATTTTACAAAAAACATCGTTTATTTACTCGGTATTAAAGTATACAATATACACAATTATGCGATATGGACATAACAGAATTGAACAAAAAAATTGAACAGGAAAGTGCTTTTGTAGAAGCTATCCGAAATGAAATTGCCAAGACTATTGTCGGTCAAAAAGCAATGGTTGAACGTTTGATGATAGGACTGCTTTCCGATGGTCATATTCTTTTGGAAGGTGTGCCGGGGCTTGCAAAAACACTTGCAATATCAGCATTAGCAAAGTCAATCAATGCTAAATTCTCAAGAATTCAATTTACTCCTGATTTATTGCCTGCGGATGTAATCGGAACTATGATTTACAATCAGCAAACAACGAGTTTCGAAGTTAAACAAGGGCCTATTTTTGCTAATTTTGTCCTTGCCGATGAAATAAATCGTGCTCCTGCCAAAGTACAGTCTGCCCTTTTGGAAGCAATGCAGGAGAAACAGGTTACAATAGGTGAGAATACTTATAAATTAGATGCTCCGTTCCTTGTTTTGGCAACGCAGAACCCGATAGAACAAGAAGGGACGTACCCGTTACCAGAGGCTCAGTTAGACCGTTTTATGCTTAAAGTTGTAGTAACTTACCCGACTATTGAAGAGGAACGTGAAATATTGCATCAGAAGTTGCAAATGACAGAACCGACAACACAATCGGTAGTGAATATTGAGCAAATCAACCGTGCAAAAGACGTTGTTAAACAAGTATATCTTGACCCGAAGATTGAAAACTATATTACGGATATTACATACGAAAATTCAAACCTGATTGAATTAACAAAAGATCCAGAAGATGAAGATGATCCCCATCCA
>JAFUYA010000081.1 GCA_017477025.1 Bacteroidales bacterium
AAAAATGATGTCGGATTTGAGGGCAATGACGGAATATATGTTTGCCGAAGAACCGTATAAATCTCTGAAGAATAAAATAGAAATAACTGCGGTAGAACGCTATGCACAAGAGAGCGGAATAGGAGGTTTGGACGGAAAGAATATACAAAATAGTGATTTAGGTGTTGAATATAACACTTTCGGCTCCCCGCGTTATATAATGACACGTAATTTATGGGAGTTATACGATGTGATAGACCAAATACCTTGTGATGCCATGATTTTAGTATGCAATTCCGACACATACGGAGGTGGAGGCATTTACAATTACTATGCTACTTGTTATATGGGTACTAAAAGCAAGGAAGTTATTGTTCATGAATTCTCACACAGTTTCGCAGGACTCGGAGACGAATACGCAGATAATGATTCCGATGCAGGAATTATCTCGGTAAAAGCGGAACCTTACGAAAATAATATTACTACATTGGTTGATTTCTCAAAAAAATGGGGAGATATGATGGATAAGGATATTCCTGTCCCTACCCCTTCTACAAAAGAATATGAAAACAAAGTCGGAGTTTTTGAGGGAGCAAGTTATCAAAGTAAAGGATTCTACCGCCCTTATCAGCATTGTATGATGCGGGATTTGACGCCGTTTTGTCCTGTTTGTACTAAAGCAATAATCAATATGGTGAATATGTATTGCGAATAAAAAGTAGTCCTGAAGAAAAGAATAAAGCAGGAATAAAAACATCGATCAGGTTACGTATAAATAAAATGATGTGGTTATTCTTTTAGTTTTGTATCTATGATTATGGTTACAGGTCCGTCGTTACACAACTCTATCTGCATGTCTGCACCGAATTGACCTGTATATATCCTCTTCTGAAAAGCGTCTTCTAATGTTCTGACAAAACTTTCATACATCGGTAATGCAAAATCGGTCTTACTGCTTCTCAAATATGAAGGTCTGTTACCTTTCTTTGTAGATGCAAACAAGGTAAATTGACTTACAACCATAATATCTCCGTTTATTTGACGGATATCCGAATTCATTATTCCGTTTTCATCATCAAAGATTCTAAGTGCAATTATTTTTTTTGTAAGCCAATTAATATCGTCTTGTGTATCTGTATCTTCAATGGCTAAAAGCACTAACATCCCGTTTTTCACGGAAGAAAACTCAACATTATTAATGCTCACTTTTGCATATTTACATCTTTGTATAACAACACGCATATATTTCAAGTTTTTCTGTTAATTCATATCATCAGCATTCAATAATTTAATGTAATTATTGTATCGTTCATGCGATATTGTGCCGTTTTCTACAGCTTGTTTTATTGCACATCCCGGTTCGTGAGTATGAGTGCAATTATAATACTTGCAATCCTTCAAACATTCTTTCATCTCAGGAAAATAAAGTGCAAGTTCTTCTTTTTTAAACTCCACCATACCGAAAGATTTTACTCCGGGAGTATCTATAATATTAATATCGTCATGCTGAATCATGGTGGCAAACGTTGTAGTATGTTTTCCGCTGTCGTGTGCCGAAGATATTTCTGCCGTTTTTTGTTTTGCTTCAGGACAAATTAAATTAATAAGTGTACTTTTCCCAACTCCGCTGTTACCGCTGAATAAACAAATCCTGCTTTTCAGACGCTCTTTTAATTGATTTATGCCTATTCCGTTACTTGCAGAAGTAAATAGTACTTCATAGCCGATATTTTCATAAATGTCCGTTAAATATGCAGCATACATTTGAGAATCTTCATCATAAATATCTGTCTTATTAATAACAATAGTACAAGGTACATTATAAGCATCAGCAGTTACTAAAAAACGATCAATAAACATAGTATCCGTCCGAGGTTGTTTGCAACTGATAATTAAAAAAGCCATATCAATATTTGAAGCAACAATACTATATAATTTAGACAGATTGACGCTCTTACGTATTATATAATTCTTTCTTTCAAAGATATAATCAATTTGTGCGAATTCGTTCCCGTCAAGTTTGATAAAATGAACCATGTCTCCGACAGCAACAGGATTTGTTGTTTTTATACCGGCAATACGGAACTTTCCTTTAACAACACAATTAATTGATTCTCCTTGCTTTGTCTTTACTATGTAGAATGAACCGGTAGAAGTAATGACTCTACCGATATTTTCACTATCATTTAACAAAAAATTCTCTTGATCATTATTATTTATGAGCCTGTCCGTCTTCGCGAAAACTTTTTTTGTTGATTTTTTCTTGTTCTGAATATTCATAAAAGGAATCAGACGATTATAAAGGATAGGATCACTATAAGCATAAAAAAAGTAGCGGGGGAAGGATTCGAACCAACGACCTTCGGGTTATGAGCCCGATGAGCTACCACTGCTCTACCCCGCATTCTGTTTTTCAGTTTGCAAAATTATAAACTATTTTTTAATTAACCAAATTATTTTTCATTTATTTTGCATATAAATATGCTGAAACTATCAGAAAATAAAGAGAAGATAAACGTAATTAAAGTAATAGTACATTTATTCCGTTATATTTTCCATATGGATAAATGTACTTGAAGATATGAAAAAGGAATATCTCCGTGAATTTTTATAAGTGGCAATAATATATTAAGCCTTTTTATCCCCAAAAAATACACTTGCTGAACATCTCCTTAGAAGACTTACATGCCTAATGACATTCCTGCCTTCTGTACTATCAAAAAATTTCAGGAATCATACTTACTGCAAAACGCAATTAACAATACAATTCCTGAAATTAAGATATTAACCGGATTTTATAATACTTAAGCGTTTAAAATTTCTTTTATACGAGATAACTGGTTAGGAATGCGTATCTTTTGAGGACACTTAGGCAAACATATTCCGCAATCTCTGCACTTGTTTGCATCTTCGTCTAAGGATAACGCTTTATGGAATCCGTCCTTAAAATCTGCAGCACGATCCATGTAGTCTTTGGCCGATCTGTCAGGTAAAGGAATTATACGTTTATCTATTTTCTCATTATAATATGAAAAATTACCCGGTATATTTACCCCAAAAGGACATGGCATACAATAATTGCATTGAGTACAAGGAATAGTAGGATAGCCTCCTATCTTATCCGCTGCTGCAGCTAAGATTGCATTTTCTCTTTCAGAACAAGGCTCCAACGGAGAAAAAGATTTGATATTATCTTGTAAATGCTCCATCTTGCTCATACCGGAAAGAGCCGTCAAAACGTTAGGATAAGATCCGCACCAACGAAAAGCCCAGGAAGCAATAGAGTCATCAGGTCGCTCTTGTTTTAAATCGTTCTCCACATCGGAAGGAACATTGGCTAATCTTCCTCCGCGTAAAGGCTCCATAATCACAACAGGAATATTCATCTTTGTAAGTTTGTTATAAAGATATTCCGCATCACCGTCAGCTTCTTCTTTTTTCCCTGTAATAGATGCATGTCGCCAATCAACATAATTCATTTGGATCTGTACAAAATCCCAATGATATTTCTTGTGTTGAGAAAGAAAATAATCAAAAACTTTTACATCTCCGTGGTAAGAAAACCCGAGATTGCGAATACGTCCTGCTTCTCGCTCTTTAAGCAAGAACTCCATCATACCATTATCTTCAAAACGTTCTTTTAATTCATTAGGTCCATTTCCACCTATACTATGCAACAAATAGTAATCTATGACATCAACTTGAAGTTTTTTAAATGAATCGTGATACATCTTCTCACTTGCTTGACGAGTCCAATCTCTGAAATTAGAAAGCTTAGTTGCTACAAAAAACTTTTTTCTGTCATAACGTTTGAGTGCAATTCCCGTAGCCTCTTCACTCTTTCCTCCATGATAAACAGGTGCCGTATCAAAATAATTCACACCGTTAGCAATCGCATAATCTACCATGCGATTAACTTCATTCTGGTTTATTATTTTATTTTCATTAGGCAAACGCATCATTCCGAATCCCAATAAAGAAACGCTGTCTTTTGTATTGTGATTTACACGGTATGTCATTTTCGTATTAGGATTGTCTTTTGCTTTTGTCGGAATAACAGCCTTTGCTGCCGTTGTTATAGGGTCTAACAATGTTGTTGCAAAGGCAGCTCCCCCCAGTAACCCCATACGCTTAAGAAACTCGCGCCTGTTAATATTTTTATTATTTTCCATCGTTTATTATAATTGTTCAACATTGCAAATGTACAACATTTTATACTAAAAAACTCTTTTTATCAAAAAATATTACAACATAAAACTTAATATTTCCCATTCCACTGCCATTGCTCTTCTGTTTTAAATGCCGAATCTTATAAAGGAAGGAAATACTCTGCATTTCTATATTATAGTTTTCAAATACTCACAATATAAAAAGCAAAATTTTTTATTTAATTTTGCAAACGGAAACATAGTACTTACTAATCTAAGTAATCATTACTTTGAAAAATAAAGATATTGTATATTGTTCGATTCTATTCATTGCGGTAATATGCTTAGGTATTACAGCATCCGTTTTGGGTTCGGTGGACATAAGTAAGATGACGGAAGCCGATAAATATATTTTATATCAGATACGCATTCCGCGAACACTGATGTGTATGGTGACAGGAAGTACTTTAGCTGTTTGCGGTTGTGCCTATCAAGCCGTATTCAAAAATCCTCTTTCCGATCCATATATCTTGGGAGTGTCATCAGGAGCAAGTCTCGGTGCAAGTTTAGCCATTGTACTCGGATTCGATTTTATAGTTTTAGGAGTAACGTTGTCATCTTTCTTAACTGCCCTTTTAACTGTTTTCCTTATCATGAAATTATCTCAAGTAGGGTCACGCATGCATACGACAACATTATTGCTGGCCGGTATTTCCATGAATTTTCTCATTTCTGCAATCATATCCATTATTATGTTCATTGATCAAGAAGATATGCATAAGATATACTTTTGGACAATGGGGTCCTTAAGCGGTATAAAATACAGTGATGTCATAATAACCGCCTTATTCTCCATAACAGGAATAACTTTTATGCGATTGTATGCTAAAAGATTAAACGTTCTGTTACTTGGAGATATGCAGGCAAACAGCTTAGGTGTTGATGTGGAAAAGACAAAACGGACAATACTTATCATAAGTACTTTGATGACAGCCGCCGTTGTGAGTCATACCGGAGTTATCGGTTTTGTCGGTTTGGTTGTTCCTCATATTGTCCGACTGGTTGTTGGCGGAGATAATCGCAGAATAATACCTTTCTCTGTACTCGGGGGGATGATTTTTATGCTCCTGGCTGATATCATTGCCAGAAATGTCGTTTCTCCTTCAGAACTGCCTATAGGTTCAATAACCTCTCTTGTAGGAGCTCCTTTCTTTATATACCTGCTTTACAATGCAAAAAAGAAACTGCACTTCTAATACAGATTGAACGATAAAACTTGAACGCTAATATAATTTATTTCCCTCTTCCTTGGAAAATTATTAAAAAAGTATAAAGTAATATTTTAATATCAGTTGCAAGGGACATATTTTCCAAATACAGTAAATCATATTTCATTCGTTCAACCATTTGTTCCACTGTATCTGCATATCCGAATTTAACTTGTCCCCAAGAGGTCATCCCCGGTTTTATTTTCTGTAATAATTTATACTCAGGTGCTATTTTTACTATCTGATTAATAAAAAATTGTCTTTCAGGTCTTACTCCTACCATACTCATTTCTCCTGTCAAGACATGGAAAAATTGAGGAGTTTCATCCAATCTTACCTTTCTCATAAAACGTCCGAATGGTGTAATTCGCGGATCTTCATCTCCGTTTGACAACATAGGACCGTTCTTTTCAGCATCTACATACATAGAACGAAATTTGTACATTTTAAACGGCTTACCGTTTTTACCTATCCTTTCTTGTGAATAAAGAACAGGTCCTTTTGAAGTACATTTTATAATAACTGCTATAACAATATAAAAAGGTATTAATACAAGTATCGCAATTATACTGCAAACAACATCAAAACATCGCTTTAAAGAAAACTCCCATGGCTCCATTAAGTTCTGTGAAATTCTCACAAGAGGCACCGAAAAAATCGCACTTAACTTTATACTTCCGGTCAATAGATCCTTCCTGTCAGATGGCATAAACAACTCAACATTCGGTTCTTGAACCGAAAATATTATACTGTATATCTCATTTTCATCCGCCTTATCCAAAACAATAATGATTTCTTCTATTCCGTAGTTTTCTATTACATGTTGCAAATCTGTAACACTACCTAAATTTGTCAGTTTTTCCTCCAATTTTTTCAGATTTCCACCATGTAATGTCAAAAAGCCCTTAAATATATATCCCGATGATATTTCTTGATTGCAAATATCCTCATATAGTTTTAACGCTTTATCCTCATCACTGGCAATAATAATCGTACCGAAACCTATCTTCCCGTTATGAACTCTGTGGACAGTAACTGTCGTAAGTATAAGACGAGGAATATAAGTCAAAGTAAAATGTAACAGAAATAATATGATAAAACTGAAATAGTAGTTACGGTAAGTAGATATGTAATCATCTAAAAGAAAAGCAAAAAATAAAATAATAACCCCTATAATGCTCACAATAAAGGTCTGTCCCAAATCTTTAAGACGAGATTTTTTGTAGACATTTCTGTATTCTCCGCTGCACCAATATACAAACAACCAAAAAAGAGGAATGAATATTATACCTTTATACAAATTGGCATCGGCAAAAACCGAATTGACATCATTGAATTGATTATTCTCAATTGTCAGTTTTCTGAAAAAGAAGAAGATTATCCAAGTAAAAGCAGCGGAAAGATAGTCTGCTATGACATATTTTACCGTTTGGAGTTTTTTATTCATTTCCGGATATTCGTTATTGCTTAACGGTAACAAGTTTTATATTATCAATATGGACAAATCCTTCCGGATTGTTTGCACTATTTACCGGCATAAACCATAATTTAAAAGGCTGATTATTTATATTTGCCCAAACTTTTCCTAAAGTAATGTACATCTTCTGCCAATTCCTTTTATCATTAGGTTTATACTTTGCATCAAAATTAGCATTCATCCTCACACTGCTTATATACAATGCCTGTGATGCAGATGAAGCCTGTCCGTATATCCCCACTTCAAACGGAATATTAGCACAATAATCCAACTCCAACATCATCGTCTTATTACCAGTGCCGACAACACTGTCCTTTGTAACGACTTTATAATTGTCTTTTGAAGACGAAGAGTAGAAACTTCCGCAACGTTCTCCATAAACGACGGAATCCTTATTATTTAAAATATGTAAACGGCACTCTGCCGCAGAATCCAAACTTTGAGCATTGACAAAAGGATTTATAGTACTTTCAAAGAATATTCGTTTTGCAATACTTGTTTGGACATTATAAGAAACCTGTTTCTTCGGTATAAAGGTTGTTTTCCCTTCTTCCAAAACTACCGTATCGGATGCGGTAGTATAAAACACGTAATAAGCCCTTGTTGCATTCATTCCGTTCAATCGTACAACAGGTTCCAATTCTATTGTACATTTACCTTTATTCAACAACGGCAACTGTAAAGTCCCGTCCTCATTAAGGGTATATACTCCCATATTATTCTGCTTACCGTCTGCCGAGACAAATACGGCAACTTCGGTTATAGCACTTGTAAGGAAAGATGAGTCTTGCGGTCCGTTCAGATTTAATGAAGGATTTTCAACCAATTCAAATCCCTCTACTTTTACATAAGACGGAATCTCCTGTTCCCCTTCAAAATCATTACAGGAAACAAAAAATAAAGCAATTACTAAAATCCGTATTGCATATATCAAATTTAATTTTCTCATTTTCTGATTATATTACCACCCAATTTAACGATTTTGTCCGTTTTTTATTGTCTTTCCAGTCCCATAATTACATTTTTAGCTCTGCGTATTTCATATTCATCGCTGACTGCCAAATCATACTCACTCACGTTACCGAATCCTCCCATAGATACGTTGGGATTTCTGAATAACATACCTCCCGATACTATTTTTTTTGCGGAGAAATGAAAACTTGAAGGTCTTGCTTCTTCGTAAATGGTCTTCATATTGTCGGGATTAACACCGCTGCCTGCCATTATATCTATTTTATCGGAAAACAATGAAGAAATCTTTTTGATATTCTCAATTCCGTCTGCTGCTTTATTCATTCCTCCGGAAGTTAATATACGGGAAAATCCCAAATTTACAATATCTTCTGCTGCTTTAACATAGTTACTGCTCATATCTATAGCACGATGAAAACATGTTTGCATATCCCCTGCAACATCAAGCAAAATGCTGTTTCTTTTCTTATCAATATTACCGTCATTAGTCAGAATACCGAAGACAACACCCGCAACACCTGCTTTTCTGCATATTTCCACATCACGAACCATTTGTTTAAATTCCCAGTCATCATAAAGAAAATCTCCTCCGCGAGGTCTTATCATGACCATAACATCCAACTGTTTCGGATTGTCCGTTGCCGTCAATATTTCCTGTGCCTGTTCAATCAAAGCCAAAGAAGGAGTGATTCCGCCTTCAGGCATGGAAGCACACAACTCGACTCTGTCCGCATTACCTTTTAAAGCTGCTAAACAAGATGCAGTATTATATACACAAATTTCAAGTTTTAAAGATTTCATATCAATATTTCCAATTTTAATAACATTTCGTCCGATGTGCAAAGTTACAAAAAACAATTTAAACCTCCGATAATTTCACCTCATCACGAATGCAAAACAGCAATCATCACAAAAACAGAAAATTTGCAGTTACGTTATTATCATAACCGCAAATAATCGATATGTATATTTTATAAAAGTCTTATTTTTTAGCTAAACCGGCTTCTATAAATGCTTTTTCCGCCATATATGAAGAACGTACCAAAGGACCGCTTTCCACGTTTTTAAAGCCCATCTGCATGCCGACTTGTCTGTATTTAGCAAAAACCGCAGGCGTTATGTATTCCACAACATCAAGATGTTTTTTCGTCGGTTGCAAATATTGTCCTATGGTAAACAGTTGTACTCCTACTGCTCTGACATCCTGCATTATTTCAAAAACTTCTTCTTCGGTTTCTCCCAATCCTACCATTATACCTGTTTTTGTAATAAAACCTTTATCAGATGCATATTTTAAAGTTTTCAAACTTACATCATATTTAGCACGTGAGCGTGTTGCATCGCTCAGTCGTCTGACGGTTTCCATGTTGTGAGAAAATACATCGGGTTTTGCATTCAACACAATGTCTATGAGTTCTTCCCTGCCGTCAAAGTCCGGAGTCAGCACTTCTATTGTTGTATTAGGATTCTCTTTTCTTATCGCTTCAATTGTTTTTCTCCAATGCTCCGCACCCTTATCTTCCAAATCATCTCTGTCTACGGAAGTGATGACACAATGTTTCAGATTCATCAACTTGACACTTTGTGCTACTTTTTCAGGTTCATTATCATCCAACGGTAACGGCCTGCCGGTACGTGTGGCACAAAACTTACACGACCTGGTACATATATCGCCGGCAATCATAAATGTAGCCGTACCGATACCCCAACACTTTGATGCATTAGGACAATGTCCTGACGAACAAATAGTGTGCAGTCGGTTCATTTCTACTACTTTTTTTACTTCCGTATATCGTTCTCCGGTTTCTAATGATATTTTAAGCCAATCTGGTTTGCGTAATGATGCCATAGAATAATAAATTTTTCAGCCGACAAAATTATAAAATTTATTTCATATACACAGAATCGTAAAAAAATGTTTATTCATTCATAAGCACTTTGTCGGATTATGCTTTTATCTACATGTCATTAGAAATTATTTCCGTGCCTTTTGTTCATAATTCATCCGAATTACAACCCTGTAAAGTAAATTGTTTAAATCAATACGACAAGTGGCAATAACAGTTTTTATACTCACTAACTATATGTAAATTAAACTATTATAATTGTTGGTGATTTTGTGCGTTTTCTCAATGATTTCGGCTGAAATCTTTAAGAAAATTGCGGAAATCACAGACAATTTTTTCATAACTGATAATATCGTTTTACAAACTGAAAACAACGGTTATCTCAATACACTTTACAGACGGTTTCAGCAGTGAAAAATGTGTGCCGTTTCCAAGATATTGCAACGGAACAACTGTATTTATAAAAATTACATAAGCAGATATTCCGACAGATATACATAAAAACCTTTAAAAAACTATTATTAGAAAAATTTTTTGTAAATTTGCAATCACATTTCTGTGAAAATATTATATTGAATATGGATAAACCAAAAATTTTATACGTATCGCAGGAGATTTATCCTTACATGATCTCCACGCCGTTGGCGGATTTTGGAAGGTATCTCCCACAAGCCACATTTGAGAATGGTAAGGAAATACGTATTTTTATGCCTCGTTTCGGCAATGTAAATGAGAGAAAAAATCAATTGCATGAAGTAATCAGATTATCAGGATTGAATATCATCATAGACGATACGGATCATCCGCTTATTATAAAAGTGGCCTCTATTCCTACGGTAAGGATGCAGATATATTTTATCGACAATGAGGACTTTTTTACAATAAAAGCCGATGTGAAAGACGCAAAGGGCAAATTCCTGCCTAACAACGATGAAAGGAGTATTTTCTTCACACGCGGAGTATTGGAAACCGTCAAAAAACTTTCATGGCGTCCTTCTCTAATACATTGCAGCGGATGGTTTTCAATGCTGTTACCGTTTTATGTAAGAAGAACGGAAGAATATAGTAATAATCCTTATTTCAGTCATTCAAAAATAGTTGTTTCTTTATTCAATGACCCGTTCCCGGGTGCATTTGACGAGTCTTTTATAAAGAAAATAAAGAAAGAAACTGAAGGAGGAACCTCCAAAGATTGGAAGTTTTACAAAGAACCGACTTACGAAAACATAATGAAAGCAGCAATTAGTTATGCTGACGGTGTAGTCATCGCACAAGATAAAGTAAGTAAAGAATTGATTGATTTTGCAAAGGAAAATAAGAAAGATATTATTCCTTACAATGCGGACAGAAAAGAGTTTTACAAATCTATTAATGATTATTATGATTCCGTTATTGAGATTGAAGAAGACTAAAAATACAACAGTCATTGACAAAATACAGCATTTCCGCAATTACGCTTTTTCGATTGCTGTTGTTGTGTTGATTTGCACTTTATGCATCTCTTGTGTCAATGAAGACAATCAATTAGGTCTTAACTTAGTGAAGTCAAACGGCGGATTGGACGTACTGCATTCTCCGGATAATATTGTCAAACTCAATACTTATGTATATAAGACCGATTCTTTGGAGACTGCTCAGAAGAATAACTTTATTTTAGGTTCGTATCGTGATGAGATTTTCGGCAGGATACGGACTTCTATTTACACCTCTCTTGACTTAGCAGATAACAGCGGTTATGATTTTACAAGTATGGGTAACATAGATTCCGCAGTTCTTTGTTTAGCGTATGCAGTTCCGGGTGCGTTCTCTGCAGATACATCCGTACGTTCGGACAATTTGACAATAGGTGTTTATATGCTTACTCAAAATATAGACTCTACTAAAAAGTACGCTTTTGACACAGTGGCTGTAAATACGAATCCGTTGTTTTTATCTACGATTCTTTCAGATCCGACCCAAGGAGTATTTTTGGAAGGAGACACAAATGAAAGACCTCCTCATTTGAGAATGAAACTCAGTGAAGATTTCATTAACAAATTGCATCAAGGAAAATATGAAACGCAGGAAGCTTTCTCTGAAGATTTCAAAGGAATCAAAATCACGGCTGAAAGTTCTTCCGATTCTTATTTGGCATGTATCAATATGATTTCTTCTTATTCTAACATAATAGTTTATTATCATAGCGACAATAACGTAAGGGGCAGTTATACAATTAATTTTTCAAACAAGGGACAACGTTTCATGCATATAGATAAAGATTATTCTTTATCTTCTTTATCCGATTTTGCTAAATCTACGGACACTTTAAATACACAACAATATATATACATTGCATCTTTAGGCATTGCCGAGGCAGGACTGAATCTGCTCAATTTAGACTCTTGGTACAAACAAGATTCGGTTAATGGTGCCGTATTAAATCGTGCTGAATTAATATTACCCGTTGCTTCCGTATTTAACAAATCACATTTGTTCCCTAATTCCCTGCTTGCATTCAGAAAAGAAGAAGGAAAATATTACTACATTGCTGACGAAATTGCTGTAGATAATTGGATGGGAAACAAATATGACGCTTCTATCAATGCATACAGAATAGATGTTACCTTGTTTTTACAAAAATTCCTTGCAGGACAATATAAAGACTGCTCTCTTTATCTTATTCCCGACACGCGATTATCTTATGCCTCAAGGGTTATTCTGAATGGACCTGCAAGTGATAATCCTCCTAAATTAAACATAATTTATTCATTTCCTGCTGAAGATTAAGAATAAAACGACAATATGAAAATGAAGAAGTTTATCCCCGCTCTAATGGTAACCTTATCAGTAAGTTTGTGCGTGTATGCACAAGATAAAGATACTACTGCATTTAAAGAGTATTATTCAAACGGTAAGATTGCAACGGAAGGTTATAAAAACAAGGAAAAAATAAAAGTCGGACAATGGACTTGGTACACCGAAGAGGGAAATATCCAAATGAAGGGAGAGTATAATGAAAAGGGATGGAAAGTCGGTGTATGGCAGTGGTTTTATAGTAACGGCAATCTTCTGAAACAAGAGATTTATTCGGGAGATGGTGAGAATAAGGCATTTTATGATAATAAACAACTTTATTACTCTTGCAAAGTTGTCGATGGAAAAAAACAAGGGGAATATAAAGAATACCATAAGAACGGCAAATTGAAAATGCAGGGGCATTATAATGATAATGAATTAGACGGCAAAGTTAAATGGTGGTACGCTAATTCTAATCCCGAAATGGAAGGCTTTTTGAAAATGGGCAAAAAGAATGGTCATTGGATTTATTATTATCATGATAAAGGCAATAAAAACAGTGAGGGAGATTATATTAACGACAAGGAAGAAGGCCGTTGGGTTTATTATTATGAAACTAATGAAAAATGGCGTGAGGGAGAATATATCCACGGCAAAAGGGAAGGTCTATGGAAAACGTATTATGAAAACGGAAAAATAGTTCATCAAGGATCGTACGTAAATGGAAAAGAAGAGGGAATATGGACATCCTACTTTGAGGACGGTACAATACAAATGCACGGAAAATTTATTCAGGGAAATATGGAAGGGAAATGGGAAATGTACAATTCAGATGGTTCCCGTAAAACGGATGTAATGTATTCTAACGGACTGAAAAACGGTACTGAAACGTTATATGACGAGAACGGCAATATATATCAACGGGCAGATTATAAAAACGGAGTCCTTAACGGTAGATGGGAAAGATATTTTAACAATAAAATCATAGAAAAAGGCACATATAACAACGGTAATAAGACCGGTAAATGGGTCTTCTATGATAATAACGGCAAAGAAATAGAAAGTCGTAATTTTTAATTGCAATACTATACCAAAAACAAGTAGAGACGCAATTACATTAAGATTTTTTTAAAATAATCAAGGTATGTTTTCTAATTTTTAGAAACATACCTTAATTATTTTTGCATATTTCAAAATTCTGACCCATCGGAAAAGTAACGTTTTTATTCAAATAATTCCTTTTTATTGTACCTTTTTATGTAACTTTGCATGAAAATTAAATTTTCCTTATCTCTATGGCAGACAAAAAAATCATTATTATAGGTCCTGCTTACCCGTATCGCGGTGGTCAGGCATTAGTTGAGGCCTATTTTCACAAAGCTTTGACTGAAATGAACTATGATACTCTAACTATATCCTATTCTTTGCTGTACCCGAAAGTATTCTTTCCCGGAAAAACTCAGTATGACGAAAGTAAAATCATACCTTTCGAGCATAATGACAAAATTGTACGCACTCTAAATAGTATTAATCCTTTTACATGGATAAAAGCATTTTATAAAATAAAAAAAGAAAAACCTGATGCAGTCATTATTGTTTGGTGGATGTTCTTTTTTGCACCGTGTTTATCCGTATTATCATGGCTTATCAAACATTTTGCAAAAAAAATTCATATCTGTTTTTTAATAGAAAATTACATATCGCATGAAAATCATAGATTTGAACGCATATTAGTTAAAAATACTTTGAAATTTGCAAACTCTTTTATTGCAGAATCTCATTATATATATAACGAAATTGCAGAAGATTTTCCAAAAGCCGAAATTTTTGAAATCACATTAAGTGTATTTGACGTTTATAATTTGCATCGGTATGATAAAAGTTCTGCAAAGGAATTTCTTAATATAAAAACTGAAAACGTATTACTATTTTTCGGACTTATCAGACAATACAAGGGGTTGGACAGACTAATTGAATGTTTCGATAATGTGATCGAACAAAATCCGAATACAACATTGTTAATTGTAGGTGAATGTTACGAGAAGCTTGATAAATATCTTAAATTAGTAAATGCATGTAAGAATAAAGACAAAATAATAATGATAAACCGTTTTATTGCGAACGAGGACGTGGAGCCTTATTTCAAAGCTTCAGATTGTGTAATAATGCCATATTATTCAGCAACACAAAGCGGAATTCTTATGATGGCATACGGTTTTTCAGTTCCTGTTATAACAACGGATGTAGGAGGAATGAAAGAATTAGTAATAAATAATGAAACAGGACTATTAATAAAAGATAATAGTAACGAAAATTTGCTACCGGCAATTGATACTATGCTAAAAACAAAAAATAAGATTCCGTACGATAAAAATATCTATGAATTTGTATATAATATCGGATACAAACGCATAGGGGAAATATTTAAAAGTATATCAAAAAGTCAAAATATATAAAAATAAATAGTATGGAAATAACAATTCCGATAAATATAAAAGGACATAAAGATTATAAAATTCAGGAATGCGATACGGCTATTGCAATGGGAAGCGGTGATGTAAGAGTTTTAGCAACTCCGAAATTACTTGCTTTGATGGAAGAAGTAAGCAGCAATAGTATCAGAAAATATTTGCCTGAAGGATATACATCCGTAGGAGTAGAAATGCATATTCACCATTTGAAATCTTCAAAAATAGGAGAACAAATAAGTATTGATTCTGATTTTTTGAAACAAGAAGAAAGAAAGTTATACTTTCATGTAATTGTAACTTCAAAAGGAGAAAAAATAGGTGAAGGAGATTGCAACAGATTTATTGTTAATAAGACTAAATTTGAAAATAAATAATGATTTATATCATTGTTATGATATAAAAAACAGCGTATTGTTAATATGAATAAAGAATTTAAGATGGTTGCTAAAACAATGTACGGTCTTGAAGACGTGCTTTGTAAGGAAATAGAAGAATTAGGAGGAAAAAATATTAAAAAACTACACCGTGCGGTTGAATTTTACGGTGATATGAGAGTATTGTACCGCACTAACTATTGTCTTCGCACAGCCCTTTGTATTATTAAACCTATGATCACTTTTAAGGCAAAAGATGAGAATGAATTATACAGGAATGTATATAATATGCAATGGGAAAAATACATCAATCCGGACGGAACGTTTATGATAGATGCTTCAGTATCTTCAAAAACTTTTAATCATTCATTATATGCCTCTCAAAAAGTGAAGGACGCTATTTGTGACAGATTTAAAAAATACTTTAATATAAGACCTTCTGTAGATAAGATATTTCCTGACCTTAAAATTGACCTACATATCTATAATAATGATGTAACCATTTCATTTGATTCTTCAGGAGATAAACTATTTAAACGCGGTTATCGCCAAACAACAGGAGATGCTCCGATTAATGAAGTCACTGCAGCCGGTATAATCCAACTTTCAGGCTGGAAAAAGGATTGTAATTTTATTGATCCTATGTGTGGAAGCGGTACTATTGCCATCGAAGCTGCCATGTATGCAATGAATATTCCTGCACAATATTTTCGTAAACGCTTCGGATTTCAAAAATGGCCGGAATATAATTTTGTAGAATGGAAAAAAGAAAGAGAGGACGCTAATAAAAAAATTACAGAATTTGATTATGAAATTTGGGCTTCTGATGTATCACAAGAAGCAGTGGATAAGGCAAACGAGAATATCAAATATGCAAGGCTGAATTTTGATATAAATGTCTTTCAGTCTGCGATGGAAGAAGGTGATCGCCCTGAAGGTAAAACGATATGCATAATGAATCCTCCGTATGGTGAAAGATTGGAAGTTGATGATATTATTGCACTATATGAAA
>JAFUYA010000082.1 GCA_017477025.1 Bacteroidales bacterium
AATACAAGACCGTCATCAGCACCTCTGAACATTGCATCACGTACAACTTCCGAAGCTCTTTCAGGTCCCATTGTAACAACTGTAATATGTGTATCTTTCTTTTTATCCTTAATAGCCAAAGCCATTTCCAAGGCGTTCAAATCCTCGGGATTAAATATTGCAGGAAGTGCTTGTCTGTTAACCGTACCTTCTGCAGTCATGGCATCCTTACCCACATTACGTGTATCAGGAACTTGTTTTGCCAATACAACTATTTTTAAACTCATTATGTTCTTATTTTAATTAGTAAAATACGTTTAAACATAAACTTTAAGAATGCAAAGTTAAGACATTTTTTTGTTATGCCGCCGTTTTGTCGTGAAAAAATAACAAAATTTTAGAGTTGATTTCTGTTTTTCAGAAAGTAGGAGAGAAAGGAAAATGAAGAAAAGAAATTGTTGTCTGAAAAACATTGAGAAAAACGGGGAAATCACTGAGAAACGCAGGAATTTCATTAAGAAAATCCGTATATTTATTAAGAAAATTTCTCGTTTATCATTGATTTACTGTATTTTATTACAATTAATCAAGGCTTTTCGCGTAAATACGGATATGAAAAAAGATAAGTTAAAGCGTATTTCCTTTTTCGTAACGTTTTAACTTATCTTTGTATTAAGCAATGTGCCGATCGGCAATATCAACAGAAGGCATATTGAACGACTTCTTTGGCGGTATCTACATAATGAAAGGTCATACCTTCCAAATAAACGGGGTTAATATCCTCAATATCCTTTTGGTTTTGTTTGGAAAGGATAATATCCGTAATTTTACCGCGTTTGGCGGCAAGAATCTTTTCTTTTATACCTCCGACAGGCAGAACTTTGCCTCTTAGTGTAATCTCACCCGTCATTGCAAACGTATGCTTAACTTTTTTCTTGACAAGAACGGAAAGCATAGCGGTAAACATAGTAATTCCGGCCGAAGGACCGTCTTTCGGAGTAGCACCTTCGGGACAATGTATGTTCATATCGATTTTTTCAAAGACATCTTCTTTGATTTTCAAGTCTTTGGCATTGGATTTTATGTATTCATATGCCAAAACTGCACTTTCCTTCATCACATCTCCCAAATTACCCGTAAGATTAATGGCACCTTTTCCCTTACATGAAGAAGCCTCAACGAAAAGTATCTCTCCGCCGACTTCGGTCCATGCTAAACCGGTAACAACACCTACGGTATCTTCGTCCAATCTGTTTTCATGGTAAGAAGTAGGCAATCCCAATACCGGTTGTAAGTCTTCGATAAGAATGTTTTTGTTGTAATCTTTTTGAGCAGCCACTTGGACTACACGTTGTCTGACAAGTTTGGCAATAACCTTATCCAAACGTCTGACTCCCGACTCACGGGTGTAGTTATTTATGATATAGGAGATAACTTCATCGGAAAAAGCAATGTTACGTTTTGTCAAACCGTTTGCCTTTATATTATTTGGGATAAGATGTCGTTTGGCTATTTCGATTTTCTCTTGTTCTATGTAACCGGATATATCAATAATTTCCATACGGTCTATAAGAGCAGGATGGACGTTTTGTAAGGAATTGGCAGTTGCAACAAACATTACCTTACTCAAATCATAATCTATATCCAAATAGTTGTCATGGAAGGCTGTATTCTGTTCGGGATCCAATACTTCAAGCATTGCGGCTGCAGGATCTCCGTTGATACTCATACCCATAATCTTATCTATCTCGTCAAGTACGAAAACACAGTTGGAATGTTTCATACGGGATAAGGATTTCAATATACGACCCGGCATAGCACCTATATAGGTTCTGCGATGTCCTCTTATCTCACTTTCATCATTAACACCGCCCAAAGCAACTCTGACATATTCTCTTTTCATTGCTTTTGCAATACTCTTACCTAATGAAGTTTTTCCGACACCCGGAGGACCTACAAGACAGATAATAGGAGCAGTCATATCTTTCTTAACCTTTACAACTGATAAATGTTCAATGATACGTTCCTTTACCTTATCCAGTCCGTAATGATCTTCATCCAAAGACTTACGTGCTTTGTCTATGTCGTAATTGTCTTCACTCACGTTATCCCAAGGCAATTCCAACATAAAGGTTATGTAATTCAATTGAGTCGAATAGTCAGGACTCTGAGGATGAATATTCTCTAATTTTTTTATTTCCTTATCAAATATCTCCTGTACTTCCTTTTTCCATTTTTTCTTTTTGGATTTATCTTTCAGTTCCTTAATAGTCTGTTCTGAAGGACTGCCGCCCAATTCGTCCTGAATGTTTTTTAATTGTTGATGTAAGAAATATTCCCTTTGTTGCTTATTCATATCGTCAGCAGCTTTCTTTTGAATCTGTTGTTTCAATTCTTGTTGCTGCAATTCTTCGGACAAATAGGCAATAACCTTTTGAATACATTTCTTAAAATCATTCATTTCAAGGATTTTCTGCTTATCGGAAACCTTTATGTTTAATTGTGCGGCAACGTAATTAAGCATAAAGTAAGGATTTCTGATATTTTTAGGTCCCAATAGAAATCCGGAAGGAACATTCGGCATCATACCGAGTAATTGCATAAACATATCTTTCAACGTTTCTGCTAATATGGAAGCATCTTTAGGCAATTTACGACAACCGTCAGGGTTAGGAAGCCATGTGCAGTGCCAATAATCGGAAGAATTACAAAGATCGTTTATAGTAAAACGTTCCAATCCTTGCAATACAACCATAACACTGTCGTCCTGTAAAGTAAACATCTCTGTAACTTTTGCCAATGTTCCGGTTCCGTATAAGTCTTCAACGGCAGGGTCATCAACATTGGTTATCTGAGCCGTAACTCCTATGATGGTTTTATTTCTGTATGCGTCTTTTATTAATTTAATGCTTTTGTTTCTGCCTGCCGCAATAGGCATAAGGATTACAGGAAAAGCAACGTTTTCCCGTAACGGCAGAAGAGGTATCTCGTCTTCAACTTGATTGTAATCAAACGGTTCATTAGTATCGGTAAGTGAGGAAAATAACGGTATAAGTTCTCCGTTCTTTTCCGCTAAAGATTTTATCATACGGTTTAATATATTTTTATTATCAACGGACATACAATTTGTTTGTTTAAAAATCTGACAATTAATTATTTAATCATATAACACACGTGTGAAACTTTTTACAAAGTTACGAAAAAAAATTGACATAAAAGTACAATTTTACGTAAAAAATGAAGACAAAACAAAGATTTTTTACATTCCTGAAAACAGGGTAGGTTATAGTATCAAAATAAGTCTTACTCTATCCGTGAAGACAGAGTAAAACTTATGATTTTCCGATTATTACCGTTGTTCTAAATTAGAATTCTTATTTGTTATTACCCAACGGTTTGCGGTTTTTGTACTTAGACATGTACTTATCAACTCTACCTGCCGTATCAACCAATTTTACTTTACCTGTAAAGAAAGGGTGGTAGGTATTGGAAATTTCCAATTTGATAAGATTATACTCAACTCCGTCTATTGTGATGTTTTCCTTGCTGTTTGCACAAGAATGAGTCAAGAATACCTGTTCGTTTGACATATCTTTGAAAGCACAAAGTCTGTAATTCTTTGGATGAATGTCTTTTTTCATTATCGTAATACTTTTTCTTTTGTTCTAAATAAAAACTACCCTTCAAAAACGAGTTGCAAAATTACAACAAAATTTTTAATCAGAGTCGTTTTTTTTGCATTTTTTTAATTATTTTCCTCAATTTTTACTTCTTGTTCAGTATTTTCAGTCTTATTTTCAACGTTTTGTGTTTCTGAAGAAGTAACTTGTTTTTCTTCGTTTTTCTTCTCCGACAAGGATTTCAAATGTTTCAAAAGATTGTCTTTTTCTTCTTTCAGACGAGAAAGTTTGTTTTCAAATTCTTTTTTCAACAATTCGGAATTCTTGCTTGCAGAGAAAAATCCTATGTTATTTTCCAAAGAATCAATCTGTTTTTCCAAATTAGCGATACGGTTATTGATTGCTTTTTTGCCGTTATCGCCCATTTGGGCAATATTATTCAAAAATCTGGAACCTCTTTGGTTAATTTCTTCAACCGTAATTTGAAGTTTTTCTTTATTGGCAGCAAGAATAGAATCCCATTTCTTTTGAAGTTTCTGACGTTCCTGACGAGGAGTAAAGCCGATTTCAAACCAACGTTTCTGGAATTGTTTGATAATATTTACGTTTTCAACTTTATCTTCCGAAAATTGCTGTTCAGCCAATTCGTCTATCAATTGTTCTCTTTTCTTTATATTTTCTTCGGCTTCCTGATGAGTACGCATAAATTCCTCACTTTTCAGTTTAAAGAATTCATCGCAGGCTGCACGGAAACGCAACCAAACAGGCTCGCTTAAAGATTTCTTAACATATCCGACCTGTTTCCATTCTTCCTGCAAAGCCAAAAGGTCTTTGGTAGCCTGATCGAAATCCGTACGCTTTACAATGGCTTCGGCTCTTTCGCACAAAGATACTTTCTTGTTGTAATTCTCTTCCTCAACCTGTTTGTTGTGAGCAAACATTTCTTTTCTTGCCTCAAAGAAACCGTCTTTCTGTGCTTTGAATTGGTTCCATATCTCTTCGTTGTACTGACGTGGAACAGGGCCTATAGTCTTCCATTTCTCAACCAAAGCATTCATTTTGTCGGCATCTTCATTCCATTGCGAAATCTTTTCTCTCTGATGAGAATTTATTTCTATTGCCTGAGCCAGCAAATCCTGCTTTTGTTTCAAATTGCTTTCCAACTCATCGGCACGTTTTTCATAGTATTCCTTACGACGTGCGTTAATACTTTCAGATGCTTTTCTGAATCTTTCCCAAACCTCTTCATTCTTATCGGTAGGAACTGCACCTATCTGTTTCCATTGACGATGATACTCCTGCAAGATTTGAAAACTCATATTTATATCATCGCTCAAAAGCAATTCTTCGGCTTTCTCGCACAAAGTAAGTTTGTCTTCCAAATTCTTTTTCAAGTCCAAATCTCTTAATTCTCTGTTGATTTTGACCTTTTCATAGAATTTGTCTATCAAGAAATGGTAATTTTCCCACAAATGATTAGCCTCGGCATGAGGAACGTTACCTACTTCTTTCCATTTATCCTGAATTTGATTGAAACTGTCATAAATCTCTTTCAAACTCTTATCGCTGTCAAGCAACACTCTCAATTCTTCCAACAAAACTTTTTTCTTTTCCAAATTCCGTTGTTTTTCTTCTTCTTGTTTTTCAAGATATTGAGTGCGTTTTTGTTTATATTCGTTATACAACTCGAAGAACATTTTCTCGGTAGGATCGATTTGTTCTGCCGGTTTTGTTTCAATCGGTTGATTTTCTTGTGTTTCAGTCTTTTCTTCCTTATCTTCCGTCTTTGTTTCCAAATCGGTTTGCTCATCCGCAGAAGATTCTTTTTCGGCAACTACGGGTTCGATAACGGGTTTAGGTAATGCCGTAAAAGCGTTACGAATGATAGGGACACGCATTCTCAAATCATCGAAATCTTCCTTGGAAAGAAGATTCTTCAATTCTTCCGTTAATTCCTCTCTTGTCATTGCAGAATATTGTGCAATGATTGCGTCCAGAGTTTGGTTGTCCTGTTGAAGGGCAGTACTGTTTTCATTACTTTCTGCCTGCTCCTGATTAGGTTGTTCAACAACGTTAGGTGTATCCATACTTTTTTCAGTTTGTTAATTAATACTCTTGTTCAGAGTTTGTTTTTAATTTAATTATAACAGGTTAAATGTCTGTTCGACAGACTAATTTTCCGCAAAATTACAATAAAAAAATCA
>JAFUYA010000083.1 GCA_017477025.1 Bacteroidales bacterium
CAAAGATAATAAATTGACATTTAATATTGCAGGCATACAAACAAGTATGACGAAAGTTTCCCTTGCGATGTTTATTACGGAAGTGTTTTACCTTTCAGTCAAAGAAGACAATCCTAATGAAGAGTTATTCTTTTTTTTAGAGAATAGCGTAATATATATCAATGATTGCGAAAATGAAAGGGAATTGCGAGATTTTCATATTTATTTTCTCTATCATTTGAGTTGTATTTTAGGATTTGAACCTATGAATAATTATAGTTCGCAGATGCCTTTTTTTGATATATCCAAAGGAACTTTCGTTGCATATCAGGAAGAGCAAACTCTTGATAAGGAATTATCCTTATTGTTTTATAAAACTCTGCTTATTGTGAAAAACGATTATGTTGCTTTTACCGAAAACCCGCTGAAAAGAAATGCTCTTTTGAATATATTTATTTGTTTTTTTGAACAGCATATTACAAATAATCGTCATATTAAATCTCATCAAATACTTCATTCAATTTTCTAATTATTGTATCTCATACATGTACAACTAAATGTTTGAAATTACGCAAACATAGTATGTGCAAAGCAGGTTATATTATGAAAATGTAATAAAATTGAGTGTGAATATTGTCAGTTTCAAAAAAAGTTGTATCTTTGCAAACTGAAAATCGGGATGTAGCGCAGTTGGTAGCGTACTTCGTTCGGGACGAAGTGGTCGCCTGTTCGAGTCAGGTCATCCCGACTTTTTTTGTAAATATACCTTTATATTTTTTTTGCGTAATGAATAAAAGAAATTCCCTGGTACTTGTTTTATTTGCAGTCTTTGTTACATTTTTTTCCTGTACGAAAAATGAACCGCTGCAAGATATTTCTTCATTAAGTAATGAGGAAAAAATTCAGTTATACGATGCGAAGATAAAGAAAGATTCTAAGAATGCAGAATTATACTATGAACGCGGGAAAATATTTTACGAAATGGGTAATACGAAAGAAGCATTGTTTAATTCACAAAAGGCAATAGAACTCAATAAAAAAGAAGTTAAGTATTATATTTTTGAGGCTGACGTATTTTTTTCACGCGGAGAAACGACTTTAGCATTTAATGCATTACAAGAAGCCGTAAAAGTAGATAGTAAATCGGTTGAGGCATATTTAAAGATAGCAGAGATAAGCCTTGATTTACAAGATTATAAACGCTGTTTGGAGAATATAAAGCGAGTATTGGAGTTGGATAAAGTAAATGCTCAGGCTTATTTTATGAGAGGATGGACTATGAAAGAAACAGGAGATACCAATGCTGCAGTACGAGATTATAAGAAAGCTATTGAATTAAAAAGTGACTATGAACAGCCGTTTGAAGAGTTAGGACTTTTGTACGCAGAGAAAGGAGATGGATTAGCTGTGGATTATCTGAAGAGTACTATAAAAATTAATCCTAAGAACGTCCATGCAATGTATGCTTTGGCAATGTTTTATCAAGAGCATGAAGCCATTCAACAGGCTTTGGATATGTATGAACGTATTTTGGAGATAAAACCTGATTATGCCGATGCTATACACAATGTAGGTTGGATTAATTATCAATATAAAAAAGATTATACTACGGCATTGGATTGCTTTACCAAGGCGATAAAAGCTGATAGTACTTTTTATCAGGCATGGTATAACAGAGGTATGACTTATGAAAAATTAGGTAAAGCAGTAGAAGCCGAGTCTGATTTTGAAAAAGCAGCAGGATTACGAATCAATTAAAATCCAAATTATGAAAAAATGCAGATTGTTGATAACTTTTTTTTATGAATTAATCGGGTTGTTATTTTTTTTGTAATTTTGCAGAAATTATGAAGTGTGTTAATGACATATTAAATGATACGGTAGAGATGAGATGTGAAAATAAAAAAGACACTCAAAACGGAATTATTTTTTCATTAAAAGCGGTTTTATTTATTTAAAACCGCTTTTATATTAGTAGTCAATAACGGCTTTTATATTTTGTTGTTTGAAAACGGAATTTAATTTTCATGTAGGAGAAAAAAGAATATATGTAACATTAAAACAAATAGAATCATGACAAATCTTAAGGGCAAAAACTTAATTTCCATTACGGATTATTCAAAAGAGGATTATTTAACCGTTTTGGATTTGGCTGAGAAGTTTGAAAATAATCCTAATCAGCCAATATTGACGGATAAAGTTGTCGGATCTTTATTTTTTGAGCCTTCAACTCGTACGCGATTGAGTTTTGAAACTGCAGCGAATCGTTTGGGAGCAAGAGTAATCGGATTTTCAAATCCGAGTGCAACTTCTTTACAGAAAGGAGAGAGTTTGCACGATACGATAAAGATGGTGTCTTCATATACAGACATCATAGTAATGCGTCATCATAAAGACGGTGCCTCAAGATACGCATCGGAAGTATCGCCTGTTCCGTTGATTAATGCAGGAGACGGTGCTAATCAGCATCCTACTCAATGTATGTTGGACTTATATTCCATTCGTAAAACGCAAGGCAGGTTGGATAATCTTAAAATAGCAATGGTAGGTGATTTGAAATACGGTCGTACCGTTCATTCATTGGTTCAGGCCATGAGTAATTTCAACGCTGAATTTCATTTTGTATCACCTGCATCATTGGCAATGCCGGATCATGTAAAAGATTATGCCCGTAATGCAGGACTTCAGTATTTTGAATACGATAAGTTGGAAGATGTTGTACCGTTTGCCGATATTATTTATATGACCCGTATTCAAAAGGAGAGATTTCCGGATCAGTTGGAATATGAAAAAGTCAAGAATGCGTATATTATGACAGCTGCAACATTGAAAGGCTGTAAGGAAAACATGAAAGTCCTTCATCCTTTGCCAAGAGTAAATGAAATAGCTATGGATGTGGATACAACTCCTTATGCATACTATTTCCAACAGGCACAAAACGGTATGTATGTGCGTCAGGCATTAATTGCTTCCATTCTCGGTTATGCTGATAAAGTAAAATAATGAATTAAATATAGGAGATAGAGTCATGGCAACAAATAATAAAGAACTCGTAGTTGAAAAAATTGATAACGGTACGGTTATTGACCATATTCCTGCGGAAATGGTGTTCAAAATTGTTAAGATATTGGGATTGGATGCTTATGAAGATGAAATCTTGATCGGAACTAATCTTTGCAGTAAGAAATACGGTAAAAAGGGTATTTTGAAAATAAAGAACAAATACTTTACTCAGGATGAAATTGATAAGATTGCAATAGTTGCCCCTACTGCAACCATAATCATTATCAAAGATTATGAAGTCTTGGAAAAGAAACATCTTGAACTTCCTCAACATATTCACAAAATTGTCAAGTGTATAAATCCTAACTGCATAACCAATGTGGAGGAAATTGACACTAATTTTGACGTTGTTAATAGAGATCCTATAAGAATCCAATGTCATTATTGTGAAAAGACAATGGAAGAAATTCAATTCAAGGATTAGTTATTAAGAAGTCGGATTTGAATCTGTTAAAGCGGAATTTGGTATTCCGCTTTTCTTTTTATTATATCTGCTATTCCGGGAATCGAAGAATTTATTTCCGATTATTTAGAGATAGAAACAAGTATCGTGCTGTAGATTAAGTGAAATATTTTATCGTTTTTGCTGAGACTTGTATTATTTTTTAACTATGATGTTGTCTTTTTGCAATACTCGGATATATTGTCCTGACAAAAAGAGCTTTTCTAACGTTGTCAATGATATACTTTATATATATTCATTGCAGGTATGAGTGTTTGAAACGGTTATCTTTTACTTTTGAAAAAATTCTGCATAAGTTTCTTGCACTCGTCTTCTAAAATACCACAGATTATTTTTACTTTTTTTGGAAAAGGTTGGCAGAAATTAGAATAACCGCGTTTTTCATCTTTTGCTCCGTAAATAATTCTGTCAATTTGTGACCACATAATAGCACCTGCACACATAATGCAGGGTTCGACGGTAACATATATTGAACAATCTTTAAGGTATTTTGCTCCGAGATATTCCTCTGCTGAGGTTATTGCTAAGATTTCGGCATGAGCGGTAGAGTCATTGAGCCGTTCCGTCATATTATGTCCGCGTGCAATGATTTTGTTATTACAAACAATAACACAACCTATCGGAATTTCATCTTCATTTAATGCATTTTCGGCTTCAATTAAAGCCTGTCGCATAAAATATTCGTCATCAAAAATATCAATTGCCATATTTGAAGTAAAAATTTAGGCAAAATTACTAAAAAATGATTGTTGTCATACCCTTTTGGGTAAAAGTTTTGTAATTTTGCAAAAAAAACGAAACAAGCGACTATGAATTACGATTTTGATACTACAACATTCAACCATAATGTGGAAATTCAAATAAGATTTGCTGATTTAGATGCACTGAATCACGTGAATAACGGCTTTCAATGTCATTATTTTGATGTCGGAAGGGTAAATTATTTTCAGGATACATTGAAACGTAAGATTAATTTAGCCGAAATAGATTTGGTGTTGGTGCATACCGAGTTTGATTTTCTTTCTCCTATAGAGGGTAATGACGAAATAATTGTTCAGAGCAAAACTTTGTCATTCGGCAAGAAGAGTGTCAAGATGTTTCAACGCATTATAGATAAAAACAGCGGTAAAGTTAAGACAACCTGTTACAGTGTATTGAGTGCGATGGATACGGTTACAAAACAGTCCAAAGAAGTCCCTGAAGAGTATAAAAAAGTTTTTTCCGAATTCGATAAACTGAATTGATATTTTGGAAGTATTATTTTCAGATAATTTCTCTATCGGAGGCAATGGCACAGATATAAATAGCGGTTACATTTGTTTTCTTGATTTCTTTGCAACATTCCAAAACGGTGGAGCATGTTGTTATGATGTCATCAACAATAAGAACATTTTTGTTTTCAAAAGCGAGAGGATCTTTTACTTTAAAGATTCCGCGTACGTTTTCATAACGTTGCATTTGATTACTTGTGTGTTGGGCTTTGTTATTCGTTGTGCGAAAAAGATTATCTGCAACGACTTTTTTATGAAATCTTTTTGCAATTACCCGAGCAATGATTTCACTTTGGTTAAATCCCCTTTGTCGTTGTTTTATCCAATGCAAAGGAACGGGAATAATCATATCAATACTGTCAATCCATACGGTCTTGGATAATTTTTCGCAAAGCATATTTGCAAGTTGCTTTCCCGCATAGATATTTTCCTCAAATTTAAATTGTTTGACAGGAATTTTGCAATAACTGTAATGTCCGAGGATGCAAATTCCGGTTATGTAAGGAGCAAGAGGAGCATAAAATTCATCAATATCAATATCGGTCGGGTAAGGGTACAATTCACTGCAACGGGAACAGAATTTATTCTCTTTTTCATTCAGTAAGTTTCCGCAAAACAAGCATTTGCGTGGGAATATCGTAAAAAAAACCGATTGTAATATGTGTTTAAGAGTTTCAATCATCCGACTGCCGTATCAAACGGCAAAAATAGGTGATTTTTTATTAATGTTTAAAGAAAAATATGTAATTTTGCAATCACTAACTGAAACATTCTATGAAAAATATGAAGATTAAAGGATTTTTTTTGTTGATTCTCTCAACTCTTTTCTGTGTATATGTAAATGCACAACAACAACATCCCGAGAATTGCCCTTTCGGTGGAGTTGTAGATTGTACAGGGCAGTGCGGATTATTTACCGATGAAAACGGAGACGGTATTTGTGACAATGCAGTCTTATCAAGAGATAAGAAACCCGCAAAGCAGGATGCCGAACAGACTGATAAGAAACAAGAAGTTACCAAAGACAATAATAAAATCGAAAAACAGATTAATCAAGCCGTTGAAAAGGTAAATGAATCTAAAAAGATAGACTTTAAAGCAACGGAAGATACGACGGAAACCTTAAGCGGAGCAACCGAAACAATGACAGAAACTGTTGCAGAGGAGACTTCAACGGTTGAAGTGCAGAAAGCAGAGAGAAAATTCCCTTATCATCTTTGGCAGGTGTTGATTGCCACTTTGGGATTGTATATTGTGTCTGCCGTATTGGTTAAAATGAAAGTTATAAAGAAAGTTAATCATCGCAGATTTTGGAATGCAATACTCGGTATTACATTTTTTGTTTCCTGTTTGATAGGTCTTTATGTTGTTTTTGCCAAAATGTACGGTTGGTCTATGAATTATTTGACTCTTATGCAACTTCACGTTGATTTCGGCATATCAATGGCGGTTGTTGCCGTAATTCATTGCTTTTGGCATATTAATTATTGGAAAAACTTGTTCAAAAGTACGAGTAAAAAGTCTTAAAAGTTTCATGACTATATAAATATTCCTTCTTGATCGGTAGTTTGTTGCATCAATTAAAAACTTTCTTGCAGAAGTGAAAGGATTGAACAGGCAGATATTACGTTTGACAATACCTAATATAATAACGAATATCACCGTTCCTTTGCTCGGAATGGTAGATACTGCTATTGTCGGGCATATTGCATATAACGGCGAGGTAACCGATTATATCGGAGCGGTAGCTGTGGGGAGTATGATATTTAATTTCCTGTATTGGGGATTCGGTTTTCTTCGTATGGGGACGAGCGGCTTTACTGCCCAAGCCTTCGGTGCAAATGACAAAACGGAGCAAATAGATATTCTGACCCGTGCATTTACTATCGGGTTGAGTGTCGCATTTTTGATGTTGTGCTTTCAAAAACCTATAAGTATATTGGCGTCTGCTGTTATAGAGGATAAGAATAATGTAATGAGTTTAGCATTGGATTATTTC
This sequence comes from Bacteroidales bacterium, assembly GCA_017477025.1. Lineage (GTDB taxonomy): Bacteria > Bacteroidota > Bacteroidia > Bacteroidales > P3 > Scybalousia_A. The sequence goes on from JAFUYA010000083.1 coordinate 6,776, forward strand.
TTTATTCGTATTTGGGCAGCACCTGCCGTATTGGGAATGTATGCTTTAAAAGGTTGGTTTATAGGTATGCAGGACAGTAAAACGCCTATGTGGACTGCAATATTGATTAATGTAGTAAATATATTGTTTGATATAATCTTTGTATTGTATTTTGGAATGAAAATAGAAGGCGTAGCACTTGCGACGGTCATTTCTCAATACAGCGGTCTGTTGTTAATAGGAATAATATTTTTCGTTAAGCATAGAAGAAATTATTCGGTATCCGTCAAGAGAGCATTACAATTGGATAAGATGAAGTTATTTTTCAAAGTTAATAGCGATATATTTCTTCGTACCGTTTGTATAATTGCCGTAACGACTTATTTCACCGTAGCATCGTCTTCACATCCTTATCCGACACTTGCCGTGAATACTTTGATTATGCAATTGTTCAGTTTGTTTTCTTATTTTATGGACGGATTCGCCTACGCATGCGAGAGCCTGTGCGGTAAGTATTACGGAGCCAAAGATAGAGAAGGACTCAAACAAGTGGTAAATCGTGTTATTCTATGGGGTATAGTTTTGGCTGTTTTGTGCAGTCTTTTGTACGGTTTTGCAGGTAAAGAGATTATTTCCCTGCTTACTGACCACGAAGATGTAATTGAAGCCGGCCGACAATACAGAATATGGCTTATATTGATACCTTTGACGGGATTTCTTGCCTTTTTATATGACGGAATACTTATAGGAATGACCCAAAGCAAAATTATGCGAAACGCAATATTCGTTTCAACCGCATTATTTTTCTTATCGTATTTCTGTTTGGGTAAAACGGTTGATGCTTTGTGGTTAGGATTTATCTTATATCTGAGCGGAAGAAGTATTTTAATGATGTTGATGTCCCTCAAACCGATATACGGACATTGATATTTCCGAAATATCGGATTTTGTTTGCAACTGCGTAAGCCTTATATGAATATCTCTCCTTGAGCCAATATGACGGCTTTTCCTCCTACCGAAATATTACATTTGTCGTTGAGGATACTTAATTGAGTTGTGATAATGGACGGACGCATCATGGCTTCGCCTTGTAAAAAGTTGCATTTATCACCGTTTTTCAGCATATTGTTCAAATAAAGCCAATAAGTTAAAGCACCGTTTGCCGTTCCTGTAGCCGATTCTTCATCAATACCGAACAAAGGAGCAAAGTTTCTTACATGAGCAGTAAAATCGTCATCCTGTTCTAAAGAAAGAGCATGAACACCTACAACTTTCATATGTTCGGAAAAAGAAGATAATGCAACCATGTCAGGTTTTAATGAATTCAGAATCTCAGCGTTTCTTATCGGCATTATAATATCGGCAAGTCCTGTTGAAATAATATACGGTAGATATTCGGATCGTTGAGTTGAATAATCCGCTCCCATTATCGAATAAAGATTTTGCAGGATTGTTTGGTCATTTAGAGTTTTCAATAGTTGAGGTTCTGCCATTTGCATCATAATTTCATTGCCTGCAATTATATTTAATCTTCCTGCTTTTGTGTTATTAAAACATTGAGTATCAAGAGAAATTATCCCTTCTTTAACCAAAACCGAGAAAGCCGCGATAGTAGCATGTCCGCATAAATCAACTTCACCCTTAGGAGTGAAATAACGGATTGTGAATTCGTCAGTGTTGTTTTGATAAACGAAGGCCGTTTCGCTGTATCTCAATTCGGCGGCTGTTTTTTGCATAATATCATCCTGAGGAAAGTTTTTGTCGTTGTCAATCAATACGACACCTGCAGGATTACCGTCGAAAATTTTGTCGGTAAAAGCATCAACGATGTAAAATCTCATACTATTTCAGTGTTTTGTTATAATGTTGCAAAAATACTAAATTATTTTAAATTTCCGTTTGGTTTAGGTATTGAATATTAAGTTTTTATCTATTTGTTGTTAATTCATATCGCGTTCTTATTAATTGATATTTGTTGTTGATTAATTCTTATTGATCATATATTAATCCTTATTTATTGAATATTAGTTTTTGTTTATTGAATATTAATTCTTATTGGTTATATATCAATTTTTATTTGTTTTTTTATATTGATTTAATTTGGTTTTGTCATTTTTTATTTCTGTACTGAGAGAAAAATAAATTGGAAAATGTGGAAATATTTTTGAAATCAATGGAAATACTTTTGAAAAATGTGAAAAGAAATTATTTCAGACGGTTCAAAACAATATTTCAGACCGTCCAAAAGTATATTTCAGACGGTTCAAAATTTATTTTAGACCGTCTGAAACAAAATTCTTTTCATACATTTCAAAAAAAATCACGGACTTTTCTGAAGTATTTTTTAATAATGCATGGTATTTATTAGAATTTTCGTCTTGAAAGTTTCTTATTGAAAATGTATTACAAGCTAACGATCAAATGTAGTTAAATTTTTTTTGTCGGATAGTGTAACGGTGCGGTTATTTTGTTGATTAAATGGTATGATTCGACTATTTTTGTGGAAGAATATACCCGGAAATTGCGAACATTTCTCATATTTGTGCGGAGTAAAGTTTAAAATGCGTGAGATAATGGGTAAAATTTTAAAATTTCATTTTTTATTTAAAAAATTTTTTATTATTGTTATTCAATCGATTAGCGGGATTATGATAAAAAAAGTTTGTGAAAAATTTGGTGGGTAATTAAAGAAGTAGTACTTTTGCAACTCCAAAACGGGGGGAGAGGAACTTCGTTGTAGGTGGGGGAG
>JAFUYA010000084.1 GCA_017477025.1 Bacteroidales bacterium
TATTATTTTTTCTTCGCTTATGATTATTGCCGTATAAATTCCACCGGACAAGTTTCTGATATCTATGTTATTTGTGCCGTAATGAAGTTCATATCTTTTTGTATTTCTCCCGAGACAGTCCATAAAAAAGATTTCGCTTTCACCTCTTTGAATAGATACAGATAGTCTATCTTTAGCAGGATTAGGGAAAATATTAATATCTTCAAAATTGACATTGTCAATTGAAGCATAGAGAAAACAATCATTTCCTGAACCGGAATAGTAGTGGTCATTGAAATATATTAACTCATTCTCCTGTGTACAACAGCGCAAAAAAGTTTCTCCTATATCAACAAGACTAAAATTATCTATAAACCCCATTGTACTTCCAATACCTTCTATCCATTGTATTTCTCGAAGCCCTCCAAAAGTTTCAGTGGGAGAGAGAGTTATTCTTTTCAATTGTTGATTATTAATTTCTATTGAATCTATAGATGTTACAACATAATAATCACTGTACAGATAAGGGCTGACTAATCCATGTCGTATATATCCCTCCCGTATATTTGGTATCTTATAATGAGAATCTTTTTCTGCATTAAAGTCGTATAACAATAATTCTGTATTCAATTGTTGTTCAAGAAATATATAAACTCTGCCGGAATCTTCTCTTATTAGCATTCCTTTATAAGAAAAGTCTTCATTTATCTGATAAAATTGCTGCAAAACTTTGTTATAAAGTTTCCCATTCAATTCAACTTGTTCGGAACTGATTTTGTAACTATTTGTCCTAATTAAACCTGTATAAAGTTCAAAATTATTCCAAACTTTTGTTGTATCAACAATGTTTTTATTGATTTGAGAATAAGCCTGCGTTATTCCCGCAACTGCTAAAGCAACCGGCAGAAGAAAATGTTTGATTGTCTTTTTCATAATACTTCTGATTTTTATTTATGTTTAACTTCTGTTTTTTGCAAATTTATGTATAATTTATCATTCAACCAAGTTTTCTTGTGAAAATAACATAAAGGCATATATTAAGCATAATAATACTATAAATGTCTTTTTCATTGTATTATCAATTTAAAGGCAGTATTGATTTTCCCTCTGTCTATAACAAAACAGTTCAGAAACAAATTCGTTTCTGAACTGTTCTGGTTGCTTCCCATCGAAATCGACACTCGGCAACTTTATTTTCTTATGAGAATTAATATTCCCACATATCCTGTTCGCGGTTAAAGATTTCTTCTTCTATAGCATCAGACTCAAACAAGGCATCCAATCCTGTAAGATAAGCACTTATTTGTCTGTTATATGTGTTGGTTGTGCGGGTTATATATGAAGTAAATAATCGTTTAACAAATACGTCATCATAAGATAGTCTCTGAACATCATTACGAGGATTGTACATCTCAGAATTAGCCAAAAGATTTCTTACTGCAGGATCGTTATATCGAATCCATCCTAATGGATATGGTGAAGAAGATCCGTCCTCACGTGTTATGGCGGTAACTAAAGAGAATCCAATGATTCTGACATCGCGTACAGAACGTTGCTTATCTACGTACCAATCTTCTTTAATACGCATTGATTTAACATCTTCCGGTGCCATTCCTGAAGTTACTAATGAGTCATAAGAAATATCTTCCCCGTCTAAATCGTCCGAAGGACGGTAGAATGTTTGCAACTGACTTTTTCCTGCTCCTGCTCTTAATTTTTCCCAATTGGCTTCAACCTTAAACTCATCATCTTCATATACCTTAATTAAACCTTCAGTCAAAGCTCTGTCTATAACAGTGAACAGATTTGCTCTTCCTTGATTGTCGGTCTCGGCATCAACAGGATAATAAAAAGGCTGATTCATTTTCTCTCTGAAATCTACCAAACGCCAAACTCTTTGTTGCCACACAACATCGGCATCCCTTACATAAGGATAAACAAAAGGTTTCTTTGCTTTATTATTGTTGGTAGGTTCATAAAACGAATCCCAGTTGGAAGTATTTTCTTCCTCTTCTACCACTTGTGCAAATACATTTCCGCTTATAAAAAGCATAACTGCACTGAAAACTAACAGACTTATCTTTTTCATCGTGATATATTTTATTTCATTTTTTACTGAATAGTAAATGTCATAGACGGATTGGCCGCAGCTACAACCCCCGAAGGTCCTTTAACTCTTATATCCGTAATAAATACTTTCTGTCCTCGTCTTAACTTACCGATTTTAGTAAGCATTTCGGATGTGAATCTATCGCCACGTCCCTCCATAGGAGCTTGGGCATCACCACCGGTAGATATCTCCATTTTATAGTAATCAACAACATACTTAACAGGAAAATCAAAGCCTTCTACGGAAACCCTGAAGCCACCCTGTGCGGTAAGAACTTCTTTTGCAATCTTTCCGTCCTGTTTATCTCCGACTTTAACGGTAGGTTTCGGAATAGTTTTGACTCTATAATCCATAGAACCAAGATTTTTTACAGTTCCGCCCATCTTTGCACTGGCATTAATAGAAACTTTCTTTCCCGGAGTTTTTACATTAACAATATATTCTCCTGTTCCAACCTTGCGTATTGATGCACTCGGATCACCGCTTATCGTTACGTTCAAATCTTCACTTCTGACGCCGGGAGCTCCGACAGCGATAGGATTATCAACGCCGATGTAAAGGACATTCATTTTTGTTGCCGAAATCGTTACGGATGGAGCCGCTACGAAATATTCTCCGCTAAAATCATACGGAACTTCTCCACTTTCTTTCTTTACAAACACAATACCTTTGTATTTCTTCGGGCCTAAAGCTCCTGCACCCATTTTCAAACGAAGAGTTCCTGAATCTGTAGCAGTTAATGAAGCCCCTGCTAACTCTCCGCGTAGTTGAGAACGTGAATCATATGCTGCAACGATAATATCTGCTTCATAACTTCCTCCCTGCATGATATAAGTTTCCTTTGGAATTACCTTTGCCACAACTTTATCAAACTTGAAGTCATCAGCAGAAATATCTGCATAAAGATTGTTAATCATATCATATTCTTGATTCTTAATCTCGGATTTCAACTTATTAAGAACGACAACATCGGCAACCAAGATGCCTTGATAGAAATTAAACATAGACCATCCTAATTCCTTTCCCTCTGCATTCTGTCGCTTACTTTTAGTATCAATCTGAATTGTTGCTAATTGTTTTTTATAACGATCTGCACACAAATTCATCATTTTGGTTTGATAATCATTGATTTTCTTTTTCAAGTCAGCAGCCTTACCTGAATTCTCATTCTGCTCGCTACCTAACATAAAATTGACAGACTCGGACACATTGTCCTTTTTCTTGATTACAACATATCCCTTCTTTCCGTCAAGTCCCTGTTCTATGTTTTTCTTTGCCTCAGCCTTACCGCCTTTGTAACCTTCAACAGTAGCAATCAATTCATATTTCAGATCATCTATATAAGTAACCAAATCATTAGTAGCTTTCTTTACCTGCAATGCCTTATCCCAATTTTCCTGAACCTTTCCTGGGTTATTGTTATATGTGTTTTCAAACATCTGGTAAGCACTTGCAGTTTTTGTCGCAAGCAAATTGTTGGTTACGTCCATAGAATCTCCAACGTTTACAAATCCGTTCAAGATCTCAGCCGATACATTAAGTGCCAACATTGCTGTATAGACCAAATACATCATTCCTATCATCCTTTGCCTCGGGGTCTCCGGACAATTTGTAGCAGCCATAATCTTCTATTTATTTAATTAAACAAATAATGTATAAATTTATATTGATTTATGGATTACCAATTAACCTTTTACCTGCATTGCAGCAAGCATATTTCCGTATATGTCATTCAAAGAACCGACTTTCTTGGAAAGTGCATTAACCTGCTCTTTATATTTAAGTACGTTTTCTGCAGTATCTGCAAAATTTGTAACAAGATTGTCTATTCTTTCCTGAACATTCTTCGTAGCTTCCAATTGTGCGGAAGAATTTTGGATCTGCATCTCATACAATGCGTTGATTGAAGAAAGGCTTGAAGCCATTGTCTTCAACTCGTCTATATATGATGCATCTCCTACTGAAAGCGTATTCGCCGTCTCTTTGTATATATTCGCTAATGTGGAAACTGCACTCGTTGCCTCTTGTACGGATGCCAAATATTCACCTGATGCCAACAAGTCTTTGTTCAAATAATCTGCCGTCTTCTTGTAAGCAGCAGTCAATCCCGTAACTTGAGTGGAAGCCTCACCTACATTCTTGATGAATGTCTCGGATGTTTCGGCAGCCTTAGCCACAGAACCTAATCCATTAGTAGTTTCCGATAGGTTTTGAAGTCCTTTACCTAAACTTTCTATTAATTCAGGACCTATTTTTGCGTCTTCAAGCATCTTATCCAACTCTTGAGTTGCACTTGCTCCGTTAGGACCTCCCAAATGTATCTCTCCTCCTTCTCCATCTACTACAATGCCACTTAATCCGTTCTTCTTTGCAGCAGCCTCTTTTCTTCTTTCCTGTTTTTCTTCCTCTGTCATATCTTCCATCCCTGCCAATTCAGGATAAGCCAAAGACCAATCGTATTCAACGTGTAGCGGTTCAAATGCAGAAGCAAAGAATATTATAGCCTCAATACCCATACCTATAATCAACATTATTGTTGCACCCGGCCAGTGATTGATTTTGAACAATGCTCCTATGATAACCACTGATGCTCCCCAACCGTACAACTTTGCTGTAATTTGTTTGTACGTTTTACTTCTTACAAAACTATCTATACTCATAATGAAATTAGTTTTTTATCTGTTATTATTATTTGTAATCTTTTAATTATTGCTATTCTTTTATCTGTTATATACATTTGATGATGTTTTAGGATTATCTCCTCGTACACGGCCCAAGTATGTTTGGACGCAACGGAATCCTATATAACTCTTTCCTGAATCTTGGTATTCAAAAGAACGCGTTGATGTTTGAATGAAGAATTTGCTATCCTTCCATGAGCCACCTCGTACAACTTTTCTCTTCATGATTATATCTTCATCGTCAGAAGCACGATAGTTGTTGTACTGATTCATGTCATGAGCAAATTCATACGCAGACTCGTTGTAAGCGTCAGCACACCATTCCGCAACATTACCTGCCATGTCATAAAGACCAAAATTATTCGGAGCATAATGAGCCACAACTATAGTAGTAGCACCGCCGTCTCCATCGTAAGCACCACGAAGAGGTTTATAGTTTGCCAAGAAACAGCCTCTGCCGTTATTAACGTAAGGACCGCCCCAAGGATAAGGAGAGCCATCCACTCCGCCTCTTGCTGCATATTCCCATTCTGCTTCTGTCGGCAAACGAAAATCTCCCATACGTGCATAATCGTTTTTTTCCAAATAATCATTCATTTGTTGAGTTCTCCACCAAGCAAAAGCCTGTGCCTGCATGTAACTTACACCAACAACAGGGTAATTGTCATATTTCGGATGATCAAAGTATGAACGAGTAGCTTCGTCATTATAAGAATATGCAAAGTCATGAATCCAGCACAATGTGTCAGGATAAATATTTATCTTCTCCCGTTGAATCAGATTCTTTCTTGCACCTCTCAATTGGGATGGACGATTATTGAAACCTGAACCTCTGTATTCCCTATTTGCTTGTTCGGATTCAAAATCTTTTTCTGCAGCCATGTGGTAGTCAATCCAAGTATATTCGTAGTTTAATTTGGATGCATCCAATTGCTGTCTGTTATAAAACCTTTCATCAGTTTTGATGTACAACTCCGAAAGAGCATCTCTTTCCTCCTCGTTCTTGTTGTTATCCCAATTAATTTTTGCTTTCCAATTGATAAGAGGTGTTTCCAAATCCTGTCCCCACTGATCTGCTTCTATTAAATATGTCTCAGGAGAAACTTCACCAAGCAGTCTGTATGCAAGTGAATCTCTTACCCAATAAACAAATTGCCTGTATTCATTGTTGGTTATTTCCGTCTCATCCATCCAAAATGACTGAACTTGAACAGTTTTAGGAGCAAATGCATAATTGTGATTAACATCTTCATCTGCCGATCCCATAGTAAAACTTCCCTGTGGAATATCTACCATACCATATGGTTGCATATCCATAGTTTTAGGTCTCTCTTGAACTCCTATCAATTCACCGTTATCAGAACTGCCACAGCCGATCATGACCATCGACGTTGCTACTAGCAAAACTAACTTTTTCATATCTTTATCTCCTAATTTTATACAAACTTAAGTCTTTTTATCTTTTACGTTTTAAATTATGTTTTTGTTTCACTTTTTGCAAAATAACTTTTCTTCTGTCTTTATCAAAAAAAATACCAAAATAACACCTTTTATTTTCTTTTATAGATGTATCATATTCTTCTATATTCTCTCTTTGTTTTGTATATCTTACATATAAATAGTATTCTTGTAACTTGTCGGAGACTTCGGTGAGGATTCTATCTTGAAACACCATCTCAAGAAAACCTCAAATGAACCAGACCCTTGAGTAGAAATCCTTGAAGTCGGAATATCGTAGGATAGTCCCACCTTAAAATCTTTAACAGTAAAACCTCCTAACAACATTACTGCATCGTCAATTCTATAAGATAATCCTCCCCAAATTTTATGTTCATATTCAGCTAATAAAGACGCATCTACCTGATAAGCAGCAGAAGAAGCAAAATCAGTTTTTAACAAAGCCGAAGGTAGCAATCTCCAAGAAGGGTAATCCGGCATTGTCCACTCATATCCTGCCAATATGTAATAGAACCTTCTGTCATTCCATTTCAGTTTATCACTTTTTGTTTCTAAAAGCTTACTGACAGCAGCCCCTATATATACCTTTCCTGGTACTTGATAATAGATTCCTAAACCCATATCAAAAAGCATATCCTCCTTATCCACACCTAATAGTATAGGGTCACTTGTCTGACCCATTTTATCGTCTTTGCTGTATTGATCTCCTCCAACCAATTTACTGTTATCCAAAGAAGCATTGAATAATTGAGCCTCAATGCCTATTGCAAGATTGCCTGTAGGTAATTGAAATCTATATGCATAGTCCAACTTTATGTACGTATTGTTATAGTAGCCAATTTTATCCGAGATAAGTGTTGCTCCGATTCCGCCATGAAGAAAATTTATCGGCATATCAAATGACAGATTCATTGTCTCTCCTTTGGAGGCAGATGAAGATTGTCCGTTGTCAGTTAATTTCAACCCCATCCATTGCTCTCTGAAGAATCCTGTAATACACATGGCTCCATTACTTCCTGCATAGCCGGGATTATACGATAACCTATTAAACATGTATTGAGTAAAATGCGGCTCTTGCTGAGCATAAGCCACGGAAGAAAACACAACGATTGCAATAGTTAATATTATTGTATATAATATATCCTTAATCTTCAACATAAGATAATGTTACTCTTAATTCTACCAAGAAAGATTGTGCAAAGATAAGTTTTTTTTTTAATAAGCAACTATTAATTAGATATTTTTTTGCTGTTTTTCCTAAAAATAATGGTTTCTAACAGATGTTATATAATTATAAATCAATTTGTTAAATTGTTTATTTCGGTAGGTTATTTTTTATTAAATGGGCATACGGATATTTCTTTTTAAGTTTCTCTATCAATGAAATTGTTTCATTTTGAGTTCTGAAAGGACCCATATTTACGTAAAAAAAATCTTCATTATATACTTTCTCGATATATGCCTTTTCTCCGTATATTAGATTCAAGTTTTCCATAATTGCCAATGCAGCATCCTTTCCCTCTACTGTAGTAACTCTTATGCAGTAGTCATAGTTTGCTTTTTCTTTCTTTTCTGCTATTAGAGAATCACTGAACGCAACTATTGTACTATCCGATAATAACCCGCTTTCTATCATTTTGTTTTGCTGAATCCAAATATCAGCATATTCTTTTCCCAGTACTTCTACAGAAACATTTTCCGAACCGTTCAATTTTATCCTGTTTGCGGATGTTTTCGACATATCAAGGATGCCGTTTTTCCCGCAACGGTCATTGATTTTGACCAAGACGGATTTATGAGTTCTGTTATTCGTGACTTTTACAATAGTGTGTAGTGGCAATGTTTTATGAGCAGCAGTAAATAACTTTTGCGAAAAAACCTCTCCACTCGCAGTTTTTCTGTTTTCAAATTTATTGTGATAGTACGTTGCCCTGCATACAAAAGTTTTGTTTGTATTTTGTGCAAATAGAGGTTGCATACACGATAACAACCATAGAGCTATTACTACTGATTTGCTTATTCTTACCATTCTTTCGAAATTTCGTTAAACCATCTGTCTTGCGATTTTAAAACCTGTTCTATAACGTCCCTTACGCATCCTTTTCCTCCACATTTGTCAGAAATATAATCAGCAACCTGCTTTATTTCGTTTGCGGCATCATACGGACAAGCAGCAATTCCTACATTTTGCATCATGTCGTAATCAGGGATGTCATCACCCATATACAAAACGCTGTTTTTGTCTATATTATTGCTTTTACAGTAATTGTTATACATCTTAAGTTTATTCCCCGTAGAAACAAAGACTTTTGTAACACCGAGCATGTTCATGCGTGTTTCTATGCTTTTTCCATTACCTCCTGATAAAATTATAATATCATACCCCAACTTTATGGCATATTGAATTGCATATCCGTCTTTTACATTGCCTGTACGCATTATTATATCATCATTAGCAGTGTATATATTACCGTCGGTTATCACTCCGTCATAATCAAAAATGAAAATCTTTATATTCTTAAGTCTTGTTTTATAGTTCATCTGTTAATAATATGATTTTTGAATTAAATAATTTCGTACATAATCGTTGACACCTTCCTCCAACGAATGCATTTCCTTGGAATATCCTATACTTCTCAGTTTATTTATATTTGCTTGGGTGAAGTATTGATACTTACTTCTTATATCTTCCGGCATAGGAATAAATTCTATCTCAGGCACTCTGTCCATAGCTGAAAAAGTCAGCCTTGCTAAGTCATAGAAACTTCTCGCAATACCTGTACCAACATTGTAAATATCACTCTTAGTCTTGTGTTTCATTAAAAAATACATGACATCCACAAGATCTTTCACATATACAAAGTCTCTTTTCTGCTCTCCGTCTTTAATGCCTTCTTTATAGGATTTGAATAATCCGACTTTACCCTTGATGTTAATTTGTTCAAAAGAGTGCAGAACAACGGATGCCATTCTTTGCTTATGATATTCGTTAGGTCCGTAAACATTAAAAAATTTCAATCCAGCCCAAAACGGTGGCTGTTTTTCTTGTGATAATTGCCATAAATCAAATACTTGTTTAGATTTCCCATACGGATTTAGAGGCTGTAAAGCCTTAATCTTAGACAGATCATCATCATATCCTTGATTGCCGTCTCCGTAGGTTGCAGCAGAAGAAGCATAAACTAACGGTATATCATTTTTAGAACATATCTTCCAAATTTCTTTAGAATAATCAACATTCAATTTCAATAATACATTCCAATCAAATTCAGTAGTATGACTTCTCGCTCCTAAATGATATACGGAGTCTATTCTTTCAGCATTGTCCTTAAACCAATCAATAAAATCTTCTCTGTCAATTCTTTTGACAAAGGATTTTCCTTTCCAATTAGGTTCTCTGTCTTTTCTTGAGAAATCATCTACAATGATAATGTCCTCAACACCTTCTTGATTGAGTTTGCTAAGCATACAACTACCTATGAATCCAGCCGCTCCGGTAATTACCTTCATATAATCTGTATTTGTTTATATCTGTTTTATCAGACTGTTAATATATTCCAATTGCTTATCATATATGGTTCGCCATCCTTTCCACGTTTCATTATTTGATAATGATTCGTTATGCCAAAGGCTGATAAATTCCCCGTTTACGTTTTTGACTTCATCAATCAAATACATTATTTCCTGCCATACATTGTCAGGAGATAATTTCAAACCGTTTTTTAAAGCAACGTCCATGAACATAAAAGGATGTATTTTTAGCTTTGTTTCACAATCTTTATCCAAATCATAGAAGTTATAAGGAGAACATATCCCGGCTCTAAAACCTATGCAATCCGAATACCCCATGGAATAATCACTTGTTATTCCGTTGTCAATTATATCCGAATAGGACTGCGGTAATGTAAATCGCAAATAATGAAATCTTGATGCAGTGATTTTCTTGTGGATAAGTGCAGACATTTGCTTTATTTGCGGATGTATTTCTTGAGGGTATTCCATTGAATAATATGACGGATGGATTCCTACTCTGGCATAATCGCTTATGTTTTTTACAATCATCTGAAAGGCGTGATTGTACGGAGAAATATTTTTATCGTATTTAGTATGGTTTCCGAAAAGAAAGAAAAATATCGTTTTTGTCTTGTATCTCATTATTGTTTGCAGAATATAATCAAAGCAATCATACGGATCTTTTTCAAAACCCAGTAAAACCTTTATTCTTTGCAGACACCTGTCAAATCTTTTTGATAAAATATCTCTGAAAAATCCTCCGAATGTTCTGAAAATATTTTTATGGCTGTAACAATAGGACTGATCCACGTCTATTGTATTGACAAAAGAGAAGCTTTTTTCAACAAACTCAATATCCGGATACTTTTCTGAGAGTTTTTGTTTTAAAAACTTTGCCCAAAGATTGACAACGGGTTTGTTTAAGAATCCTTTCTGAAGAGCAATAGAATCCTTTGCTCTGAATCGTTGGTGTTCGTCTCTTATAAAAGGCAGATACTCTTCATACCTGGATACCATGTAGAATGTTGCCGAGAAAATATCAAATCCTAATGAATCTCCGTTACCGTAGGTCCTGAATATTTTATGCAGACCGTCCTCAAAAACATAATCAATATCCAAAGAATATATGTTGGTTTCAAAAAGGATACTGTTAGTACTTGATATATGTACTTCATCGTATATCCGTTCTTCGCAATACGATAACTTAGCTCCACCCAAAGCTACAAATTGCTCCCGTGATGTAGTAACCATATAATCAACCTGCAACAGGTCTTCAAAAAGCAATTTTATCGTATAGCCCAATCGATTAGTTAATTTGTCAACATATATCAATAGCATATACTTTATCTCAATTCAAAGTTATCACCCAAATAACGTTTTCTCACCTCTTCATCGGACGCCAATTCCTGAGGAGTTCCGCTCTTGAACACTTGTCCGTCAATAAGCAAATAAGCTCTGTCCGTTATGGTTAGAGTTTCGTGCACGTTGTGATCGGTTATCAATACTCCTATGTTCTTATCCTTTAGTTTCTTTACAATATATTGGATATCCTGCACTGCAATAGGATCTACACCTGCAAATGGTTCGTCCAATAATATGAATTTCGGGTTGCTGGCCAAAGCCCTTGCTATCTCCGTTCTTCTGCGTTCCCCTCCGGACAATTGATTGCCTTTGCTTTTGCGTATTTTTACCAAAGAAAACTCTTCCAATAATTCTTCCATACGTTGCAAACGTTGCTCTTTGCTCATATTTTGGAATTCCAATATAGACATTATATTATCTTCTACACTGAGATTTCTGAATACCGATGCTTCCTGTGGCAGATAACCTACACCGTATTGAGCCCTTTTATACATGGGCATATCCGTAATCTCATCATCGTCCAAAAATATCCTGCCGGAGAAAGGTTTTATCAATCCTACTATCATATAAAAAGTTGTAGTCTTCCCCGCACCGTTAGGACCCAGTAAGCCGACAATTTCTCCCTGATTAACTTCTATGGAAGCCTCATTTACCACAGTACGTTTTTTATATTTTTTTACAACTTTATCGGTATATAACCTCATCTTCCAAAATTTTTGAATTACTTTTGCAATCTGTCATGAACGGAAAATTATTCATAATACGCCAATATATCATCTACAAATACAATGCAAAAGGAGCCTTTTCTATTCATTCTCCGTTTGTATTTGAATTATTCAATAATGTTATTAAACGTAAAAAACATAAAAAAAGTTTAAAAAAAAATGCATTAATTGAAAATTTAAATGCGTATTATACTGATTTTAACATTTTAAATCTCTCATTAAAAGTTAGTTATAAAGAAGTTGCCGATAAGATTAAAAATCCTTTCACAATATTATTGTTTCATGATATTCATGCTTGTAAAGAAAATTTTGATTCATGGAAAAGGTTTATAAATATGGAGGAAAATTTTATTTCTATAGATCTGTTTTTCATAGGTTTGATAATAAATAATCCATATGTGAAGCAAAAACAGCATTATATCTTGAGAAATAGCAGTCTTTAATAAAGGCGAAAAAAAAGTCTGAGATTTCTGATGAAAAGTGTGATATTTCTATCGTTTTTTTAATAAAAATCTCAAAAATCATAGAGATTTCTAATATTTTTATTTATAAGCTGTTACATACTAAAGAATAAAGGCTTTTTAATCCGTATTTTTGCCTGATTTTAAATCTTATTTGCAGTATATCCTTATGTGTTATCTACTGTACATACAGGAAAAACCCTGAATAGAACTTATGTTAGACGGCGGTACAGGCATATTGTACTAATGTTTACAAAAATCTTTGCGTGATTTTCTTTAGAAAAGATTTTTTTAGTAACTTTGCAACCTTAACCACAAGTAAAAGCAAGGTAAAACAACATAATATTTTTTGTTATGGCAGAAAAATATAAAGAATACAAAGGTCTTAATCTGACGGATATTGAAAAGAATGTTCAAAATCATTGGAAAGAAGAACATACTTTTGAACAAAGTATGAAAATACGTGAAGGCAACAAACCGTTTATTTTCTTTGAAGGACCACCTTCTGCAAACGGTAAGCCGGGAATACATCACGTTATGGCAAGAACCATCAAAGATATTTTCTGTCGTTACAAGAGTTTGAAAGGCTATTATGTCAGCAGAAAGGCAGGTTGGGATACTCACGGATTGCCTGTTGAATTGGGCGTGGAAAAACAACTTGGCATCACCAAAGAGGACATCGGCACAAAGATTTCAGTAGAGGATTACAACAAAGCTTGTCGCCAAAGCGTAATGCAATTCAAAGACCTATGGGATAAACTAACTGAACAAATGGGTTATTGGGTTGATTTGAACGATCCTTATATTACCTTTACTAATGATTATATTGAATCTGTTTGGTGGCTATTGGGTGAAGTGTATAATAAAGGTTTGTTGTACAAAGGCTATACAATTCAGCCTTATTCGCCTGCTGCTGGAACGGGATTAAGTTCTCACGAGTTGAATATGCCGGGTTGCTACCGCGATGTGAAAGATACGACCTGCGTTGCTCAATTCAAAATCTCTAACAAACAAACTAAAGAAAACGAAATTCTTAACCGATTGGGTAAAGATATAGAAAAAGCATATTTTTTGGCATGGACGACAACTCCTTGGACACTTCCTTCCAATACTGCGTTGGCTGTGGGCGACAAGATTGATTATTGCTGTGTTGAATCCTTCAATCCTTACACCTCTGAGCCTATTATCGTCTTTGTAGCAAAGAACCTTTTATATACTCATTTCAAAAAAGAGAATGAAAACGGAGATTTTATCGCTTACAACAAAGGTGATAAAGATAATGCGGGTTCCCAAAGTAGCAAGCCTGCGGCTTTGGGCGGTATTCCTTGGAAACTGTTGTTTGAATGCAAAGGCAAAGAACTTGTCGGCATAGATTACGAACAACTTATGCCATGGGTACGTCCTCAAGAGAGCGAAGGCGTTGCCTTTAAGGTAATCAGTGGCGACTATGTTACAACTGAAGACGGTACGGGTATTGTTCATATTGCTCCAACCTTTGGTGCTGATGACGCAAGAGTGGCTAAATTGGCTAACATTGCACCTTTGCATCTTCTTGACAAGAATGGCAAACAGCAACCTATGGTTGATAAAACAGGAAAGTTCTTTTTATTAAGTGATTTGGACGAAAATTACGTTAATACGTATATTAATAAAGATCTTTACTCTAAATACGAAGGCAGATTCGTTAAAAATGCATACGATCCCGCACTTACGGAAAAAGATCCTACATTGGATGTGGATCTATCCGTAGAATTGAAGATGGAAAACAAAGCCTTTAAGATTGAAAAACACACTCACTCTTACCCTCATTGTTGGCGTACAGACAAACCTGTGCTTTACTATCCTTTGGACTCATGGTTTATCCGTACAACTGCAATCAAAGACAAACTTATCGCACTAAACAAAACTATTAATTGGAAACCGCAAGCCACAGGTACAGGACGTTTTGGCAATTGGTTGGAAAATCTTGTTGATTGGAATCTTTCGCGTTCGCGTTTCTGGGGAACTCCGCTTCCTATTTGGAGAACAGAAGATGGCAAGGAAGAAATTTTCATCAACAGCGTTAAAAAATTGTCTGATGAGATAGACAAATCCATCAAAGCAGGATTTATGAAAGACAACCCTTATAAAACGGACGATTATGAGGCTTTTGATTTGCACCGTCCTTATATTGACAACGTTGTTTTGGTCAGTGAAAGTGGCAAACCTATGAGACGTGAGAGCGATTTGATAGACGTTTGGTTTGATTCGGGAGCAATGCCTTTTGCACAGCGTCATTATCCATTTGAATGCACAACAGAGGAGTTGAAAGCAAAATATTTCCCTGCAGACTTCATTGCCGAAGGAGTTGATCAGACAAGAGGCTGGTTCTTTACATTGCATACAATTGCTACAATGGTGATGGGCGATGTTTCTTATAAGAATGTAGTGTCAAATGGTTTGGTTTTGGACAAACAGGGTAACAAGATGAGTAAGCGTTTGGGCAACGGTGTTGATCCTTTTGAGATGATGGACAAATACGGAGCCGATGCAACGCGACTATATATGATTTCCAACTCACAACCTTGGGACAATCTGAAATTTGACCCTGCAGGTATTGACGAGATTCGCCGTAAGTTTTTCGGCACTTTGTACAATACTTATTCGTTCTTTGCACTTTATGCCAATATTGACGGCTTTGCGTACAAGGAATCAGACATTGAGTACAGCAAACGTCCTGAAATTGATCGTTGGATATTGTCTTTATTGAATACTTTGATAAAAGATGTAGATAGCGACTTGAATGAATATGAGCCTACACGTGCTGCAAGACGTATTATGAATTTTGTTTGTGAGGATTTGAGCAATTGGTATGTTCGTTTGTGCCGTCGTCGTTTTTGGAAGGGAGAATATAGCGAAGATAAGATAAGTGCTTATCAAACATTGTATCGTTGTTTGGAAGTTGTGGCACAGTTGTCTTCTCCATTCGCACCTTTCTTCTCTGACGAGATGTACAGAAATCTTAACAACGTATCCAACAGACATCAATATGCAAGTGTTCATCTTACAGAGTTCCCTCAAACTAATGAAAACGAGATTGACAAAGACCTTGAGGCAAGAATGAACTTGGCACAGAAGATTTGTTCGCTTGTCTTGTCGCTAAGAAAACGCCATAACTTGAAAGTACGTCAGCCATTGGCAAAGATAATGATTCCTTGCGACGAAACAACAAAACAAAGAATAGAAAAAGTTAAAAATCTTATCTTGTCGGAAGTCAATGTTAAGGAAATAGAATATTTGGATCTGCACAACAATGTTTTGAGTAAGACAATAAAGGCTAATTTCAAGACTTTGGGACCAAAATATGGCAAGATAATGAAGTCTTTGGCTGCAAAGATTGCTGCATTTACACAGGAGGATATTGCAAAACTTGAAACTGAAAATTCTTATTCATTGGATATTGACGGCACAAGTGTTGTTTTGGAATTAAGTGATGTAGAGATTGCGACAAAAGACATTGAAGGTTGGGTGGTTGCCAACGAAGGACAATTGACGGTGGCGTTGGATGTAGTTATTACTGACGCTTTGAAGAAAGAAGC
Organism: Bacteroidales bacterium; assembly: GCA_017477025.1. GTDB lineage: Bacteria > Bacteroidota > Bacteroidia > Bacteroidales > P3 > Scybalousia_A. The sequence goes on from JAFUYA010000084.1 coordinate 15,868, forward strand.
CGTATCGCGTGAGTTGGTCAATCGTATTCAAAACATAAGAAAAGAGCAGAATTTTGAGATTACGGATAACATAATCGTAAATATTGAAAGCGATTCGCTATTGTCTGACGCAGTGGCAATGTATAGAGATTATATTTGCGGTGAAACGCTGACAAAAGAACTTTCTTTGGTAGATACGATAGCAAATCCGACAACTAAGATAGATATTATTGAGGGCAAGGAATTGGCTATTGAGGTCAAAAAAAGCATAATGTTACAATAATTTGCTATTATTGCAGATTATTTGAATAATATCAGATATCGGCAGGCAGAAACTTTGTTTGTCTGCCGATTATTTTGTAGTTTGTCTGATGCCTTTTGAGTTTAAATCAAAATTTGTTTGTATTTTTGCACCTGCAATAGTGCAATAAAATGTGCAATAGCTATTATTTCACGTTCAAAATAAGCATAGGAAACTGATTTTGAAAAAGTTTCAATAGTGGGTAGTGGTTTTTGCTTAAAAACAAATTAAGCTATGAAAAGAATATTCTCTCTTATAATGATTAGTGTGGCAGTTATGTTTTGTTGTTGTGAATGTGAAGACGTTATCGGAGATGCGGAATTGATAATTTCTGTCAAAAATTCAACATCGGATATTATTGAATTTAATAATATACAAATAAATCCTAATGATAGTATAGTATTAGGGAAGTCAGAAAGTGACGTGGGTCTAAGTCGCCGCGTTTTACAAACATGTTTGACATTTTATGCTGACACATGTGCATGTGTAGTTATTAGGAACATATCTAAACAAAAGCAAATCATATACAGTAGAGATACCGTTATCGTTGATAAGAATTTCTACAATAGTTATTCATGGGAAATACAAGAAACTGACAATATGAATAATCATTTGTATTTACAATATGCTACATTTGAAATAACAGATGAGGATTTTGATTGAGAGGGATTGTATTTGCGACCAAACAAATATGTGTTTACTTACTCCTGACTGATATGACAGCAGTTAGAATTGCATAGCACAGAAGACAGCAATGGAAAAAGGTGCAGAATTGAGGAGTTATTTGTAAGATAATTAGTTTATTAATTTTTTTTATGTTATGAGAAAAATTCTTATAATAGCAGGGATCTGTATGATGATTTTCTGTTCATGTTATAGACTTTTAGGTGATATATTCGGAGAAAGCATTGATGATGATTGGCTGACTATATCCGTTAAAAACAATACGTCAGAGTCTATTCAATACAATGATGACATAATAAATGCAAATGATAGTATTGTATTGGCAGTTGTCCAATATAATGAAGAGAACGAAAACACCAACGCAAGAAAACAATTAGATAAATTCTTGAATAATACAATGCCTGATACGGTTGTTGTTCGGAATTCGGCAAACAACAAGGCTATTTACTTTTATAAGCATAACTCAAAAAGCAGCGGAAAAGACATTTTTGATATTCGTTATTGGCAAATTACGGAAGACTATGGAAAACCGTATGTTGAAAGACAATACAGTAGTTTTGAGATAAACGAAAATGATTTTTAATTGTTGGAGTTCGGATATTAAATTGTTCTTTTTATACTATTCTAACTTGATGTAAATAAATTACTTAAAAAAGTGCGTGATTTCTGATATTTTTTTAATGATTTTGTCGGAAATCACGGACTTTTTTGACAAAATCATTGAGAAAATTTACCTGCAATTTATATTTATTTGAAAGATTATTAAAACTGCGTTTTTGTAGCCGTTAAAAACCGTATTTTTTACAAAACAGGTGAAATTATTCAACCCTTTTCCATTGTCATAATTCTGATAAAAGCCCTGCATTCAGTATAAATATGTGTATATCTCAGGTTGTCAGAGATAAAATTTAATTTAATTTGATTAAATTTGCACTTGAAAAGAGTAAAATAATAAATTATAGTTTCCGGTATGTACGAGATTTATCCGTCAAAGGTTGAGAATATAGAAGCAATAATGCAGGTTATTGATTCTTCAAGGCAGATTATGCGGAAAAATGGGAATATGAATCAATGGACTGACGGCTATCCGTCAAAAGATATTATACTTGATGATATAAGTAACGGTAATCATTTCTCCGTTTGGAAAGATGATGCAATAGTCGGTGTTTTCACGTTTATAAAAGGACCGGATATAACGTATAAGTCCATATACGACGGGAATTGGTCGGACGACAAAAGGGATTATTATGTTATTCACCGTGCAGGAAAATTACAAGGATGTAACGGTGTACTGAAAGAAATCTTGGATTATTGCTTCCGATTTGCCGACAGCATAAAAGTTGATACTCACAGGGATAATAAAATAATGCAACACTTATTGGAGAAATACGGATTTACTTATTGCGGCATTATTTACTTGCTTAACGGCGATGAACGTTTAGCGTACCAAAAGATAATTAATTGATACTTCTTGAAAAACAAATTTGGAAAGATTAATAACAATAAATCAATATCATATTACGTTATATGATGCGGTGCTACATATTGAAACATAACGTTTAATATTAATCATACACTTATGAAAAGATTTGCTTTGATTATTACGGCAGCCTTAATTTCCATTGCTTGCGAAAGCGATAATGACAAGGTTATCAGATTTTCCGAGTTGCCTGCACAAAGTCAGCAGTTTATAAATACTCATTTTTCAGAAAAACAAATATCCGTCATTTATTATGATGACGACCTGTTTGATGAAGAGTATAGGGTTATATTCTCTGACGGAGCGAAGATTGAGTTCAATAAGAAAGGCAGTTGGAAAGAGATTAAAGACAAAGATGCTGACGGGATACCTCAGGACGTTATACACGAGAGTATTTTGTCTTTTGTACGGAAAAATCATCCTGAAAATTACATTGTCAAGATAAGTAAGGAGAGAAAAGAGTATGAAACGGAACTTAACAACACTGTGGAGATAGTCTTTGATAGGAATGGGAATTTTAAACGGTATGACGATTAACCCGTTATTTGCAGAAATTATCGTTAAATAAAAGAACATATATCAGACCATGAAACGTATTTTATTAATCATTGCCGTTGTCGGTATGTTCTGTGTATCGGCTTGCGGACAGAAACAAAACAATAAGGAGAATAAACAAATGAAAACACTGGTAACTTATTTCTCGGCATCGGGAGTTACAAAGCAAGTTGCAAAGCAATTATCCGAGGTAGCAAATGCAGACTTACAAGAAATTACTCCTGAAAGTATTTACACACAAGAAGATTTGGATTGGACAAACAAACAATCCCGTTCCTCTGTTGAAATGAAAGACAGAGCATATCGTCCTGCCATCAAAAAAGATTTAGCAAATATGGAGTCATATTCTACAATCTATGTCGGCTTTCCTATTTGGTGGTACACTGCACCTACAATTATCAACACTTTTTTTGAAAGTTACGACTTTAACGGTAAGACGGTTGTTTTATTTGCAACATCCGGCGGAAGTAATATTACAAAGGCTGTTGAGGATTTACAGAAAACTTATCCTGATATCAATATCAAAGGCGGAAAGTTATTAAATAACCCGACAAAACAACAATTGGAAGAGTTTGTAACCAGTTATAGATAGACTCTTTCAGACATGAAAAAAATATTGTACGTACTTGTAATATGCTTTACAAGTTGTGTGTTCATGGGTTGCGATGAAGACGGTACGATATCCGATCGTGCCGATTCCGATGCAACTAATGAACACACAATTAGTGATAATGACACAGGGAAAGTAAATACCGTGAATATAATCATTGGAGATAAGAAATTTGTTGCAGAGTTGCAGGACAACGAAACGGCAAAGGAATTCATTAAACTACTGCCGATGACCGTAAATATGCAGGAGTTGAACGGTAATGAGAAGTATGTTTATCTGGATAAGAATTTACCGACCGCATTTTATAACCCCTGTACGATAAACAGTGGAGATATTATGCTGTACGGCAATAATTGTTTGGTAATTTTCTATAAAACGTTTTCTTCTTCATACTCCTATACTAAAATCGGACATATTAAGGAGGTTGGCCCTTTGGAAGACGCATTAGGAAAAGAAAACGTTATCGTAAAATGGGAATAAATCCTTTACTTAGCAAAAACAAAAGACAATAAAGATGAAAAAATTAATTTTAAGCTTGATTCTTTTATCAGGACTTATGATTTCTTGTTCCGATAAGGAGGTAACAAATAATAAAAATAAGAAAGACGAGATGCAAGAGATGAATTTAACACAAGAATGGGACAAAGTTTTCCCTCAAAGTGATAAAGTGGATCACAAAAAGGTAACATTCAAAAATCGTTACGGTATTACATTGGCAGCAGATATGTACACTCCTAAAGGAAAGGAGGGCAAATTATCCGCAATAACCGTTTGCGGACCGTTCGGTGCGGTAAAAGAACAATCTTCGGGGCTTTACGCACAGGCAATGGCGGAAAAAGGTTTCCTAACCATTGCTTTCGATCCTTCATTTACAGGAGAAAGTAGCGGAGAACCTCGTTATATGGCATCGCCTGACATCAATACGGAAGATTTTTGTGCAGCCGTAGATTTTTTATCAAATCTTGATAATGTTGATGCAGAAAAAATAGGTATCATAGGTATATGCGGTTGGGGCGGATTGGCTCTTAGTGCAGCTGCTGTAGATACTCGTATCAAAGCAACCGTATCTTCTACAATGTATGATATGAGTAGAATAAATGCCAAAGGATATTTTGATTCGGAAGACTCGGAAGATAAACGCTATGAGAAAAGAAAATCCATCAGTGAGCAACGAACAAAAGATTTCAAGACAGGAAGTTATCTTAGAGGCGGAGGTGTTGTAGATCCTTTGCCTGATAACGCTCCGCAATTCGTAAAAGATTACCATGCTTATTATAAAACCGAAAGAGGTTATCATTCTCGCTCCCTTAACTCCAACGAAGGCTGGAATGTTATCGGATGTCAATCTTTTCTAAACTTTAATCTTTTGGACTATGCTTCGGAAATCCGTAATGCAGTGTTAGTTATTCACGGGGAAAAGGCACACAGTCGCTATATGGGCGAAACTGCATACTCTCTTTTGAAAGGTAACAATAAAGAGTTGGTTATTGTACCCGATGCAACGCATTGTGATTTGTATGATAATATGCAAAAAATACCTTTTGACAAAATAGAAAGTTTCTTTAATACATACTTGAAATAATGGAAGCAAAGCCGCTTAGATGAAAAGCGGCTTTATTTTTATTTTAACAAAAAGACTGAAAGCAAAAACATCCTTTATCCTGGTCTATTTTGGCAAATATTATCAATAGACTGACTCCCTAAAAATAAGATAGCACTTCAAAAAATTCTTTTTTCATTTCGGTAAGATGATTCTGCACTTTATTTTTTTCGTATTGCCGTAATCTGTAAATAATACACGCAAAGACACTCTAATTTATTTTAGAAGAAAATCCCATGCATTAAATAAAGAAATCTTATGCATTCAGATTAAAGAATTTTAAAAGATTTTATTAATTTATTATTTAGTTGTAAATCTGCAAGACGTGTTTTATTGGTCATTGCTTTTGTCGGGATATTTTTATACAGGCTTGTGAATTAAGCAATAAAATAATGGAGAGTATAAACGAACGGAAGTATTTATGCACAAGAAGATTTTTAATTGGATAAATAACCAATCCGTTTCAAATATTGAAATGAATAATAGATTTTCATCTCCTTTCATTAAGGAAAATTCAGTGAATATGGAATCATACTCCGCAATTTATGTAATCTTTCCTATTTCCCGTGTCACTACACCGACAATTATCAATACTTTTCTGCAAATTATGGTTTTGATGTTAAGATAGTTGTTTTTATTTGCAACATCTGACCGAAGTGATATTACAGAAACTGTGTGTGAATTACAGAAAATGTACACACTGATATACATATCAAAGACGGAAAGTTATTAAATATTCCGACTAAAAAACAATTTGACGAATTAGTTTTCGATAGCAAATTTGTGTTTGTTCAGGACATGAAACAATTTAAAGAAAAAAGGATTGGAAACCTTGTTCCAATGCAGTTAGGAGTGTATTAAGGTTTAGGAAAAGTTCATTTTAAAAGCATTAAGAATAATAATGTATTACTGGACTTCGGAGGTAAAGAAAACAACGTAATATGATTTAATGTATCATATTACGCTGTTTTTCTGTATTCCCTGATATGCATTATAGCAGCATATCGGATTACTTTATAGTTTTTCTAAAATATCAATCAGTTTGACACTTATCTCCTGAGGAGTACCATGCTCTCCGTCTATTGCTATGTAGTCGCCTTTTTTCTTGTAATAATCAGCAACGGCAGCTGTTTTTTTATCGTATTGATTGAAACGTTCGCGGATAGTTTCTTCATTATCGTCTTTTCTGCCTTCAATTTCCGCACGTTTTAAAAGTCTTTTCATCAATACGTCCTTATCAACCTCCAATTCTACAACTTTTGCTTTGCCTCTTTGCATGGAAGTAAGAATCTCGTCCAAAGCTTCCGCTTGTTTTACTGTACGAGGGAAACCGTCCAAAAGTAAATCCTTTGTCGTGTTGTTTTCAATGAATGACTTTATCATTCCTATGATTATTTCATCACTAACCAATTCACCTTTGTTGATTAAGTCCTCAGCTTGTTTGCCTAATTCCGTTCCGGCTTTGATTTCTGCTCTCAATATTTCACCTGTAGAAATATATGCAAAATCAAATTTCTCTCTGATAATTGCACTTTGTGTGCCTTTACCTGCTCCGGGTGCTCCGAATAAAATTATATTTCTCATCGTTTTATCGTGTTTTTATTTGAAAATAACTGTAAATCTCTTTATTTCATTATTCCTGCAGTTGATATATGTCAGGCAGATTTCTTCCTATACCGTTTAAATCGAAACCGTATCCGATTATAAACTCGTCAGTAATTTCTTTACCGACATACTTTATATTGTAAGAACCTCGAAAATTATTCGGTTTAAACATTAAGGTGCATATTTCAATACTTTCAGGATTTTTATGTTTCAATAATTTAAGCAAGTCTCCCATTGTAATTCCTGAATCAACAATATCCTCTACAATTATTATATTCTTATCGGTCAAATCCTCATTCAAACCTATCAGTTGTTTTACATTTCCACTGGAAGATGTGTTGGTGTATGAGGATAGTTTTACAAAAGAAATCAAGGGTAGTCCGTTTATTCGTTTAAAAAGGTCTGCAGCAAACATAAAAGCCCCGTTCAATACAACTAAGAACAACACGTCTTCTTTGTCCTCATAGTCTTTATTGATTCTTTCGGCTAAATCTGCTATAATTTGTTGTATTTCTTCTTGAGAAATGTATTTTTTGAAAGTTTTATTCTGAACAGTTATCATTTTTTTATATCTTTTATGTCACTGATTCTGTTTAACACTCTCTTTTTCAGGGAGAAATATTGAAAATAATATGCTTATAAGCAATATGCCTACAATGATAAACAGAGATACTAAAATAGGTATATCAAAATTGACAGGCTCACATTCGATTATCATTTTGACTCCTATAAACAACAGCAGAATGCTTAATCCGACTTTCAAAAATCTGAACATCCTTATAATGGAGTTGATTAGGAAGAATAAGGAGCGTAGTCCTAAAATAGCAAATATGTTGGAGAAAAAAACAATGTAAGGATCTTTTGTTACGGAGAATATTGCAGGAATGCTGTCTACTGCGAATAATATATCGGTGAATTCAATTACTATCAGACAAAGCAGCAAAGGCGTAATAACGTTTCTTCCATTGATTTTTTTTACAAAGGAATGATCGCTGATTTGATTTGTTACAGGGAAAATCTTTGAACAGAATTTAACAATAGGATTATTCTCGGGCTGAATTCTCCCGGTCTTATTTCTTTGTATGAACATTTTTATTCCCGAATACAACAGAAAAATACCGAAAAGCGATAATATCCACTCATATTTTGCAATTAAAGCACCTGCAGCAAAGATAAAAATAAACCTCATTGCCATAGCCCCTAATATTCCCCACATAAGAACGCGTTTATAGTATTGTTGGGGAACGGCAAATGACGAGAAAATCAGTATCATCACGAATATATTGTCTATACTCAGAGAATATTCTATTAAATAGCCTGTAAAATACTCCAAAGTACTCTGACGCCGATACTCATTCAAGGCCATGTCATAGGGCATAGCCTCAATTTTTTCTGACAACGTCTTACCATGGTATTCTTTTACCACTTCCGTTAAAGATTGTTTGTCTTCTATGCCGTGCATTTGCTCTCCGGCAAAGCGTATTATCAGCCCGAATGCACAAGCTAACCCCATCCATACAAGAGTTGTAATAACAGCTCTTTTGAATGTTACGGCTTTGTCCTCCTTTTCGAATACACCTAAATCTACAATAAGTAAAATTAGTATTAGAAGAACAAATCCTCCCAAAAATATGCCCTGTACTAAGAAAGAATTGTGCATAAATTTCCTCGTTTAGGGTGCAAAATTACA
>JAFUYA010000085.1 GCA_017477025.1 Bacteroidales bacterium
GGTGATAATTTAGAAGTCCTCAAACTATTACAAAACGCTTATTTCAGAAAAGTAAAAATGATTTACATCGATCCTCCGTATAACACAGGAAACGATTTTGTTTATGAAGATGATTTTGCTGATCCAATGGCAAAATATAAAGAGATTACCCAACAGACAACAAAATCCAACCCCGAAACAATGGGAAGATTTCATACGAATTGGCTGAATATGATGTACCCACGCTTAAGATTAGCATCAAATCTTCTTCGTGATGACGGTGTTATTTTTATTTCTATTGATGATAATGAAGTTACAAACCTTAAAAAGTTATGTGATGATGTGTTCGGAGAAGAAAATTTTGTTGCTCTATTACCAAGAGTTACTAAAAAAGCGGGTAAGTCTACAGATAATATTGCCTTAAATCATGATTATTTAGTTATTTATGCAAAAAATACAAATTTACTTAAGTTTAATTTACAAACACATACAGATGAGGGTTTCAAATATACTGATGAATATGTAGAATCAAGAGGAAAATACAAATTAAACCAAACTCTTGATTATGACAGTTTGCAATATAGCCCAAGTCTTGATTATCCTTTAGTCATTGAAGATGAAACTTTTTATCCCGGTGGTAGTATAGAAAAATATAATGAAAGAAAATCAGGTAAATATAGCAGAGCAGATTGGGCTTGGCGTTGGAGTCAAGATTTGGTAGATTTTGGGTATAAAAATGGTTTTATAGTAATAAAAAAATATGATAATTATTCAAGAATTTATACAAAAACATATCAAAATGTTACTATTGAAAAAACGAATCAAGGTTTTGAAATTAAACAAATTGAAAGGACTAAACCTTTATCATCATTAGAATTTACAGATAATTTATTTTCAAATGATAATGCTAAAAAACAATTATCAACATTATTTGAATCTTGTCCTTTTGATTATTCAAAACCTTTATCTTTAATTAAATTCTTAGTTAAATTTGCTACAAGTAAAGAAGATATTATATTAGATTTCTTTTCTGGTTCTGCAACAACAGCAAATGCTGTAATGGAACTTAATTCAGAAGATAATGGTAACAGAAAATTTATTATGGTTCAGCTTGATGAACTTTGTCCTGAAAAATCAGAAGCGGCAAAAGTTGGCTATAAAACTATTTGCGAAATTGGGGAAGAACGCATCAGACGTGCCGGCAATAAATTAAAGAGTGAAGTTTTGAAAGTTGAGAGTGGAGTTGAACAACAAAGTTTATTAACTCCTAATTCCACACTCCACACTCCTAACTCTTTAGACATTGGCTTTAAAGTATTCAAACTCGATACTTCAAATCTTGCAAAATGGGATTCTACACCAACTGAAGATGAAGAAGAATTGCAAACAAGATTTTTAGGTATGGCAGATACAGTTAAGGTCGGCAGAACACCTGAAGACTTGGTTTATGAAGTTATGCTCAAACTCGGTATTCCATTGGATTATAAAGTAATTCCGATAAAAATTAATGATAAAGAGGCTTTTGCTATCGGTGAAGATTGTCTTGTTTTGGTATGCACAGACAAAGGCGAGAGCGGAATTTCAGGCGAGGATATTCGTATAATGTGTGATGAATATACTCCTGCCAAAATAGTTACATCGGAGGAAGCATTTGCAGATGATTCCGCTTTGTCAAATGCATACTATATCCTCAAAGACAAAGATATTGAAATGGAAATATTATAAGTTAGGAATGAGCAATTAGGAGTTAGAAATAATAATTCCTCACTCCTAATTACTAACTTCAAATTTTTGATAAAATACTAATAATCAAAAGGAAAAATAAATGAAGAACGAATTAAAAGTATTTGAACAAAATAATATTAGGTCAGTATATGACGATGAACACGACAAATGGTATTTTTCGGTTGTAGATTTAGTTGCGATTTTAACAGAAAGTGAAAAACCCGCAAATTATTGGAAAGTCCTAAAAAGCAGACTAAAAAAGGAAGGAAGTCAGTTGGTTACAAACTGTAACCAACTGAAAATGAAAGCCGCTGATGGTAAATTTTATAAAACCGATGCTCTTGATGTAGAAGGTTGCTTAAGGCTTGTTCAATCAGTTCCGAGCCCTAAAGCTGAGCCTGTTAAATTATGGCTTGCGAAAGTCGGATATGAAAGAATGAAAGAAATGGCAGATCCGTCAACGGCAATCGACAGAGCAAGAGAAACTTATAAAAAACTTGGTCGTTCCGAGAAATGGATTCAGCAAAGAATGATGGGGCAGGAAACCCGAAACAAATTGACCGATTATTGGAAAGACCACGAAATAACAGAAAGTGAAGAGTTTGCAATTCTTACAAATATAATTCACCAAGAGTGGAGCGGATTATCAGTAAAAGAACATAAAAATTTAAAAGGGTTAAAATCTCAAAATCTGCGCGACCACATGAGCGAGGCAGAATTAATCTTTACAGCACTTGCAGAACTTTCAACACGACAAATTGCGGAAAGTGAAAATGCTACCGGCATGGAAGAAAATAAAAAATCTGCAAAACGCGGAGGAAAAATAGCAAGAGAAGCAAAAGAAAAGTTGGAACTGGAAACAGGGCAAAAAGTTGTTTCCGATAGTAATTTTTTACCAAAACAAAGAAAAACAAAACAAATTTCTAATAAAGTGGAGAGTTAAGAGTTGAGTGTGAAGTTAATAATAAACAATTCAACTCTTCACTCTCAACACTCCAAATTTGAGGGAGGAACGACCGAGTGAAGTTAAAATTTAAAAATCAAAAATTCCAAACAGATGCAGTAAATTCAGTTGCAGACTTATTTATCGGACAAGAGAAAGCAAAAATGACTTTCTCAATAGATAGTAATGTCGGGAATTTTGATTTGATTATGAGTGAATTCGGGATCGGCAACAAACTTGAAATTTCCCAAGATGACTTAATAAAAAATATGCACACCGTTCAAAAACGCAATCAACTTCCGATTACTCGTGATTACGAAAACAGACAATATTCCATAGAAATGGAAACAGGAACGGGTAAGACTTATGTTTATACAAAGACAATGCTCGAACTAAACAAACGA
>JAFUYA010000086.1 GCA_017477025.1 Bacteroidales bacterium
CCAAATTATAAAAGAAGCCGTAAAAGCAGTTGGGTTAAATCCTGATAGAATTTCGTGTCATACGATGAGGAAATCAAGGGCTTTAAGGATTTATAAACAGACGGGTGATATTGCACTTGTAATGAAAATGCTGAACCATTCGTCCCAAGCAGTTTCCTTACGCTATCTTGGCATTGAACAAAACATAATGGATGAAGTAAATTTGGGATTGGTATTGTAAATTTTTATCTGTCGGATTTATTCTTTATCAGAAAGCATCTAATCTTTTTCAGGTGAATAATACTTACACAGATTATTAAAATATATTTCTCCATTGGGTTCATCTTCGGGGTGGGTAATTCCTAAATGTCCATCGGGATATTCTTTTCTCCAAATTTCGTGGATGCTGTATTCATCTACAAGTTTATTATTTTCATCATAATATTTAAAAATCGGGAATTCTAATTTTTTAATTCCACCTTGCAGTTCAATATCACAATATGCCATAGTTTTAATCGTTTTATAGGCATAATTCTTTTCATTATAAGATTTATCATTGTTGTAGTTGTATTCTTTAAAAACTCCACCAATAAGGTCTGTTTGTATATTTAATGATTCTGTATCAAAATATAAGTGTTCTCCAACCTTTGTCCAAGATTCTTTTGGTTTACTTTGCTGTATGGAATTTGTTTCTACTGTTTGTTCAACCTGCGCAACTGTCTTATTATTCCCTGCATACAACATTATACCTGTAGAAACTGCTCCGACAGTTATTGCTGAAATTAACGTAATAATTAAAGTTTTGTTTATCATATTTCAATTATAACCTGTTTATAAAGATATACTAAAAATTTATGTGATAGTATTTAAAACACGCAATTATAAAAAATATTGTAACTCTTTTGTTACACAAGGGTTGTGCAGCATGCTTTCATCGTAAATAATTATTGTAGTAAAAATCTATCTGACTCATATTCAAATGTTTTCACATAATAATTGAAATCATAGCTTATGGATACCGAATTATGTGGCAGCAAAAGATATTTCCATGGTTTACCACTATTCTTTGTGGTAAATTCAGTTGCATTATGACAATATTCTAACGCTGCTTTTGCTTTTTGTTGAACTTCTTCGGTTGAAATATCACTTTCTTTCTTTGTTTCAACCAAGTATATTGTATCAACTGTTTCTACAACAAAATCAGGTTCATAGTTACGTTTGTTATTATCCCAAGTGATATTAAACTGACTTGGTGCAGGTCTAAGCCATTTTAATACTTTTTCATCATCTTCAAGTATTATTGCAAAATCTTTTTCGGTTTTCGAATCAAAGGTATATTCACTATGGCAAGCCTTTTTAAATCCTGTAAATATCAGAGATTTTATCCTGCTTGTGGGTTCTATTGTTGCTTTAAAGTCATAAATTTCATCTTCTGCATACTTAGTAGTGTTCCATTTAACAATAGGTGTTAATCCTCTTACATCAGGTGCTTCATATTTAGTTACTTCTTTTTTAAAATGTTCCATAAGTTGAGGTTTTATAAAAGCAGTAATATCTTTTTTGCGGTACTGAACAACATTTTTAACTTCTTCTTCGTTCAAATAGGTGTTCAGTTTTTCTATAACTTGTCTTGCAAGTTTAAAGAGCAACTTTGCAGTTGTATCATAATTTACTTCGGGAATATTGATTAACTCGTTAACAATAATATTATCAAGCCTGTCATTTACATATGTTCCTGTACTTTGAATAATATCAGTTTCCATTTCTCTTAAAGTTGTTCTTTTTATTTCTTCTGATACAGGCTGATAATTTAAGTTATGACAATCAAGGTCAAAATCTTCAAACCAAACCTTTGTATCAGCAGGGACAATCATAATTCTTGGAATTTCAATAATAGTTTCTTGTATTTTCTTAACCTGTTCTTCAACATTTTCTTCTATTTTTGCTTTTAATTTTTCTATCTCTGAATTATCAAAAATTCCAAGCTGAGTTTTGTTTTCAATATCTTTTATTTGATTTTTAACGGCAACTTCAACTATTTCCTTTTTGGACATAGTTGCAATATTTTTACCGCTTTTAGCAAGTTCAAAAGTTGCTCTATTTATTGCTTTGTTTGCCTCGAGATTTTCTTTTGCCTGCGCTCTTTCAATATTATCAACAATTTTTTCAATTCGTTTTTCTTCTTCAATAAATTCTTGCTCAATTTTAGAAACGGTTGTTACTGCTTCTTTTTTATGACTAATTTCTTCTTCATCAATTTCAATAATATTTTCTTTCTTGATTATTGAACCTTCTTTTTGTGCTTCTTCAATAATCTCTTGAAATTTATCATGAGCAATAATAGTTAATTTATCTGCTTTTGGATTGCCTGTTCTTTCTCCGTAAGGCAAACGTAAACCACGACCTATTGTTTGTTCTCTTAAAGTTGTAGATGTTGCTGTTCTAAGAGGAATAATTGTATAAAGGTTAGTTACGTCCCAACCTTCTTTAAGCATATTTACGTGTATAACGATTTCTATTTTGTTATTCGGGTCTTCCAATGTCAGAAGTTTAGCAATATTTTCATCCTTTTCAGCACCTTTTTGTTGAGAGTGAATTTGCATAACTTTATCTTTATAGTATCCGTTAAAGAATTCATCCGACTTAATATGAGATTCTAACCATTCTGCATGGCTTGTATCTTTTGCAACAACTAAAACAAACGGTTTTATTAGTTTTTTACCGCTTGTTCTTGCGTAAACATCTAAATCAACCTTTGTGTTTTCGTGTATTTTTATACCATCTTCAAGTTTCATAATGTCGAGTTCTTCAACACTCATTTGTTTAGGGTCAAAGTTCTTTCTTGTTGCAACGGCAGGTTCTTTTACAAAACCATCCTGCATTGCTTTTGCTAAAGAGTATTCATAAACAACATTTTTGAATTTAACAGTTTTAGAGCCACTTTCAACTTGAGGTGTTGCTGTTAGTTCCAAACCTAATACAGGATTAAGGTCGTTAAGAGCCTTTGCACTTGCGCTTGCCCTGTAATGGTGAGATTCATCCATGAGTAAAACCAAATCAGGCAAGTTCTTCAGATAGTCGAAATAAGACTCTCCTAAATATTCTGATAATCTTTTTATTCTTGGCAAGCCCGTCTTTTTATCAACATCAGAGTTAATTTTTGAGATATTAAAAATGTTTATCCTAACCCTTTTAAATAGTGTGTTTTGAATGTTCGTTATTATATTTTGATGTTTGTTGTAGTTATCCCCTGTAATAATTTGAGGTTGACTTACTGCAAATTGAGAAATGCCTTTAAAAACATACTTAGGGTTGCTTGGATTACCTAAATCTTCAATCAATTTATTATAAATAGTTAAGTTTGGTGCTAACACAAAGAAGTTATTTATTTTCTTTTCTATGTGTAGATAAGCAATAAATGCACCCATTAACCTTGTTTTACCTACACCTGTGGCAAGTGCAAAACAAACGTTAGGAAAATCTCTTTCAAAATCCGAGAATTTTTTTACTTCTTCAAATTTTGCTCCGAGCTCTTTGATTTTTGTTTTTGCTTCATCAAGATTTGTATTCTTTTTGAGTGTTAAAACATCAGCAATATCAGAAAGTATTTCTAAACTTTCCCATTGTGGTTTGCGCAGGCTTAATCGATTTTTTATCTCATTTGCAGTTTTATTCATTATTACCATCCATAACTTTTAATGATTGTAAGTGATTTCTCAACTTATCAATTATATCATTGTATTGTTTTTGTAATTCTTCAGTTCTTTTCCAACATTTGCGTTTTTCTTCTCTTAATTCGTGTACAATTTCTTTGTCAGGATACAAGATAAAGTCAGGGTACCAATTAACCTGTTTCCTTGCTTCAACTCTAAAATTATCAAACATATCGTAAATATGTTTTGGTATAAAAGGAGCGTATACATAAAGTTTTTTCTGAAAAACTAATAAATTATCCATAGCATTATTGTATCGTTTTTCATAAAAATTTTTTCTTTCAGTTTCATCTTCAGGAACATAATCAAGTCCCATCGGAAATAGTTTTAAAACATCAAAAAACATATCAAATATAGGTTCTGATAATTCTTGGTATATTTTAAATTCTGCATCAAATTGAGTTTTAGATATATAGTTTAATTTATCATTTTTTGCTTTTAAAGTTTCAATTTCTTTTGAAAATTCTGACTTTTGTTTTTCAATTTGTTTTTGAAATTCTGCGTTTTGACTTTCTTTTATACGGTTAAAAATAATACTCCAAACAGCACAAATACATATAGCAATAAGTGTTGCTATTGTTGTAGATATTCCAAGAAGTTGACCTATAGATAAAGAAAATTCTTTTATCATTTACCCCTCCTCCTCAAAATCTTCTTCAATATCTTCAGGTTGGGCTTCTTCGATTATATTCAGGTTGTATTCTGCTCTGCCAAATTCGCAACGGTTTAGGAGCATTTGAGGTATCTTTTTAACCGTAATATTTGAATAAGCACTTCCGACACCCTCTTCAAAATGCGTTGCACAAATTAGCAGGCTTTCACCTTCTTCAAGTTTATTATGTATCTGATTCAATAACTCATTTGATAAGAATTGCGTTGTTGTGAAGATAAAATCTTTTTCTGTTGAATAACCCTGCTTATAGACATTATTTTCATCAGGTGAGAACTTATACCCCTCATGTTTTGCCATTGCTTCTGCTAACATTTCAGCATCATATTTTGGCTCGATTATCCAATTATCAAACTCGTCTTTTTTAAGTAATGACGGTGCAAGTTCATAAAACTTATATCCGCCTCCACCTTTCCAATTAGTCATTTCCGTTATACCATTTTTGTCGTCATTTTTAATAATTTTTTCTAATCTAGGTATACAATGAGTGTAGCAATGGTTGCCGAGTTCAATACCAATCCATTTTCTGCCCATTTTATGTGCAACTGCTGCAGTTGTTCCTGAACCCAAAAATGAATCTAAAACAAAATCTCCTTCTTTTGTTGATATATCAATGCATCTATGAATTAACTTTTCTGGTTTTTTACCATTTGGAAATGCTACTGCTCCTTCTTTTGTTAAATTTTTTGTTTCTCCTACAAAATCCCAATATGTTCCTTGCAATTCCTTTTTATATAAGACACCATCAATTTCTTCAGAAACATCTTTTAGCCAGGCAAATAATCTAAAATTTTCGCCTTTATAAAACTGTTCATATAAAGTACCTCTGTTTCTACCTGATTTTGGGATATATTCAATAGAATATAAATCATTATCACATCCAAGTTCAGATACTTTTTCCATTACTCTTGGTCTAATAGAACTTTGAGGCATTGCTGTTTGAAAAATATAGTTTGCATATTTTTTATATGCTTCTTCTTCACTAATATTTTCATCTTTTATTATTGCACCAATTGATTTAATAATAGCATTTTCTCTACTATAAATTTTGATTTCGTTTCCATCTCCATCAACAGTTGAACCAATATAATTTTTAGTTCCACTATTCACTAGTACGGATGTATATTTCCAACTTTTGCCTTCTTCTCTATATTTTTCAACAAGTTCAGATATAGGAATATAATCATAAGCATTTTTAAATAAAGGCAACTCTTCATAATTTTTAGCATACACGTGAATATATTCTATATTTTTCTTTAATTTTTTATCCTCTCCACCACCAGAAGCACCTGCTATATTTTTCATGTTTACGGATATGGTATTAATAAAATTATTGCGACCAAAAATTTCATCCAATAAAATCCTTAAATATGCTTGTTCATTATCATCAATTTGAACAAAAATACAACCCTCATTAGAAAGCAAATTTTTAAGGATTTCTAATCTTGATTTCATTAAAGAAAGCCATTTTGAATGTTCAACATTGTCATCATAATGTTCAAAAGCAGAACCTGTATTATAAGGCGGGTCAATATATATGCACTTGATTTTGCCTGTATAATCTTGTTCAAGTGCTTTCAGAGCAAGCAAATTATCTCCGTGGATAAGCATATTTTCAGTATTCTTATCCCCATAAGATTTTTCAGGAACTTCAACCAATATCCTCGGCTCAATGTCCTTATACTCATCATCTTTCCCTATCCAAGTTAATTCCAATTTCTGCTTACTTTTGTTCATCAATATTTTCCTCTTGGTTTTCTTCAATTTTGTTTGTATTGTCTTCCGTTTTATCTTTTTGTTCAATTAATTTTTGCGAATTTATACCTATTAGTATCTTTTTATGTTCTTCCAATGAAATATTAAACTGTTCTGATATTTGTTTTACATCTTCAGGTGCATTTAAGGCTGGCCTTATTTCCATTCCTTCATCTATTAATTCTCCCAATTTTTCTATAGATGCCCCGACCTTCGGTATAATATCATTTTTTTCAGTATCATTTAGTTCTATACCTGATTCTTTAAGGAGTTTCTCTATTATTTGCTCTTTATATTGTACATATTTTGCGTTATCTTCTTTCTGCAATATTTCATATACTTCTAACAATTTCTTGCGTTCATCTTCATTTACTTGAGTTTCGTACTGTTTTAAATATGCAATAGATTTTTCACCTTCAAGATATTTATTTCTTAAGTCTAACGAAAAATTAGCCATATTAAATAGTATTGATATAGCTAAAAGAATAGATTTAATGTCTTCTTTATTTGGCTTTCCAAACTTAATATCTATCCACTTAGAACCTGTTTCAAATGTTTTTAACTCAGTAATATATTGAAGTTGGTCAAAAGTTGCAAAAACTATTTTAAAAGATTTAAAAAGATTATTATATTCTTCAAATGTTTCATATTCGGGCAACTTGATACTTATAGAATATTCATCTTCTTTTGGTAAGATATTATCAATTATTTGCTTTAAGTTTTGCATTTCATTTACTAATTTATTTTTTAAATCGTTTAATGTTCGATATTCATTTTCCTGAACCGTAACCGTATTACTTACTCTATTAAAAAATTTCAAATTTCGAATTTTAGATGTTAATTTTTCAAAAATTTTAGCATCAATTAATTCATCAATTGCCTCATTAAAAGCAATTAACCCTTGTACTACTGTGTCATTAGCAATACCTCTAGCTTTATTATCGATAATTTGTATAGAAATACCCTCAAGTTTTGGTATGCATAAATTTAATAAATTTTGATAGTCTCTTAATCTCATTTATCCTTATCCTCTAATTCTTTTTTCTTCTGGCGTTCAAGTTTTTTGATACTATCCGCTGTTGGCAGATCTTCAGGCATGGTACCACCGAGTTCTTTAATGGTTTGACGGACTTTTTGCCCAACTTCGTAATGGGTTTTATTGGCATTATATTTGCCTTTGATATTTTCGCGTTTTAGCTTTTCTTCTGTTTGTGTTGCACGAAACAGGTTTGCCGCAAGTTCGGTGCTTCCCATATGGTCAAGAATATCTTGGCTTTTTTTTAACCCTTTTCTCTTATGTATTGCCTGTTTGTCCAAGCCACCGTATAAGCCTTTATATCCAAAATTTTGGAATATTGCATAATCTATTGGTTCATTCACTCCTGCACCCTTTGCCGCGTCAGCAAGTTGCTTGTTATGCTCTCTCATCTGCTCTCTTAACAAAAGTCTTTTTGAGTCTTCTTCTGATTGGATTAGTCGTCTTTCCTCTTCTTCCAATAATTCTTTTTGACGTGTCTTTATTGCGAAATACGCTTGCCCTAATGCGACATTAGTCTTGGTAGGGTCTGCATTTTGAACTATCAAATAGCAAGCAAATCTTGAAAGCCTATAATCTTCAACTTCTCTTTCCGCTCCTGAACCGATCTCGACCATTTCGTCCAATTGGGCGAAATTGTTATCTACCTCTTCACCACTATTTTTACAAGACTCCATAGCCTTATTTATGGGATTTAAAAACTTTCTATACTCCGTATATTCTAATAATTTTGATAAATCTCTTGCAGACCAATATTCATAGCCTTCTTCGCTTATTCTTTTAATTTTTTCAAAAGGTGATTTTAATAAGTCATCTATTGAGTAGTTCATGACAACCTCCATTTGATAGTAAATATTTCGTTTTCGGTTACGGTTTGATTAAGTTTAGCCTCTATCTGATTGATTAACTCTTCTTTTTGTTTATCTACAATATCCTGAGATTCAAAGAGTTCTCTACGCATTTTATTTCTCTTAGCTTCCATATCCTTTATTTCACGCTGAACCTTAACTTTTTCTTCAAGTTTGCTGATTTTCTTCGCTTCCGTTTTCTGAGTTTTAATATCTTTATCTAACTGTTTAAGAGCAATTTCAAGACTGTTTTTTCTATCTTCTGCCCATTTATCAAGTTTGAGCATTTCTTCATCGAAAAACGTTACATTTCTCTCTGATATTAAATCCAAGTAACCTTGTTTTTGAACTTCTATATAAGCATTTAGCTTATCCATATCGGGATTTACAGCAGTGTCGTTTATTCCACATACATTAAGTAAAAATAATTTTTCGCATTGTTCTCTGTCAATTTCAGTACCGTCATCACAATATGCACTAAATATCAGATAATCTTCATCTTCAAAGGAATGAACAGAAATATTTTTTAAAGTTAAATAACCTGACTTCCCGACAAGATCCTTTAATATGGAAATGTTGACTTTTGAATTTGTGTAATCAAAAACTAATTCTTTTAACGGTAAAGCCTTATCTTTATACTTATTGATAACTTGTTGTGCCAACGGGTGTCCAACCCTATATAAATTTGCGTCTTCTATATTTTTTGCAAAACGGTATGGCCCACGATTGATATTTGTTAAATTCGGAAACGGATTTCTATCCAACATGAAAAACTTTTTCTTATCGTCAAATGTTGCGTAATCATTAAGACAGTACTTTGTCAAATTCCATAATTTTGTTTCAAATTTATCTAATGCCCTTTCAGTTTCGTCTTTACTGAGTTTTAACTTGTCCGCAACTTCTACATCAAAATTTTCGAGCAGTTTTTTTCTTGTATCAATCATTTTTTCATCAATATCGGTTTCCATTGATTTTTGAAGATCATCAAAACCTCTATTGATTTCTTCTTCCGTTCTGCAACTTTGTAAGATTTCAGCAATACGTTTTTCAAAATCTATTCCAGAACCAATTGCACCTAAGACTTCATCACTTGCACCAAAAACACCGTCAAAAAGTTTAAACTTTTCACTTAAAAGTTCAAACACTCTTACATCTGCGGCATTTTTAGTATTTAAGAAGTTGACAACAACTACATCGTGTTTTTGTCCATATCTATGACATCTTCCTATTCTCTGTTCAATTCTCTGTGGGTTCCACGGTAAATCGTAGTTTACAAGCAGTGAGCAGAACTGAAGGTTAATACCCTCTGCTGCCGCTTCTGTTGCAATCATAATTTCAGCTTCATCTCTAAAATATTCAACTAACGCGGCTCTCATATCCGCAGTTTTTGAACCCGATATTCTATCAGTGCCCTTATGCTTATTTAGCCAATTTGCATAAATCCCTTTGGATTTATTATCGTTATTACTGCCATTGAATAAGACTATCTTATCTTTATACTCTGTCTTTTCCAGTATGCGTTTAAGATATTCTTGTGTTCTGGTAGATTCGGTAAAAATTAACGCTTTTCTGTTACCACCGTTTTTAGCGTTCATTTTAAAACCAGTTTTTAAAGCCGTTAATAATTTTTGCCCTTTGGCATTTTCATCAATTTTTTTTGCAAGTTCATAAAAACTTTCAAGTAGTTCTTTTTCTTCTTTTATTTCTTCAATTTCTTCAGGAGTATAAAACTCTTTTTCTATTTCTTCTTCTAACTCTTCTGACTCTTCGTCATCAACCCATTCGTCTTTGATCTCGTCATAATTTTCAAGATTTTCTTGAAGTTCTTGATCTTCTTCATTTAAAATCTTGTTATTATCTATCATATTTTGCAACTTATTTGCCAAGCCATGAAGTGTACCTGAAATAGCAAAAGTTGATGAAGCTAATAATCTCCGCAGAATTAAAGTCATTAATTTTCGTTGACTGTTAGGAAGTGCATACAGCTTATCACGTTGTAAATAATTAGTTAAACCGATATATAATTGATGTTCTTCTTCTGTCGGACTGAACTTTTCTGTATGAGCCTGCCTTTTTGTATATTTAATGTATTCTAATACCTGTTTTCTAAGTGTCCTTTGACAAATAGGTTTAATTCGTTCCTTTAATTCGTTGTAATCAATTTGTAAGCCATTTTTGCAGTACTGAGCTTTAAAACTTGGTAAATCCCCGAATGTGTAGTCATCTATAATACTCACAAGCCCATACAATTCAAGTAGCGAGTTTTGCAATGGTGTTGCAGTCAAAAGAATTTTGTTTCGATCTTTTATAGCGTCTTTTATTGCATTAGAAATTTTATTAGAAGCCTTATAAACATTCCGTAATCTGTGTGCTTCATCTATTACTACTAAATCCCAATTTATTGCTTTTATATAAGGAGCTTTATTTCGTGCAAAATGATACGAACATATAACTACTTCATTTTGCTCAAACGGATTTAAGTTTCCATTTTTTATTTCATCATTAAAAGTTTTTGCTTCTAATATTTTGGACGGAATAAAAAATTTATCAGAAAGTTCCTGTTGCCATTGTTTTCTAAGTGAAGACGGCATAACAATTAAAATTTTCTTTTTTCTTTCAGCCCAATATTGAGAAATAATTATCCCCGCTTCTATTGTTTTTCCAAGTCCAACTTCATCAGCAAGTATTGCTCCTTTTGATAGCGGAGATTTAAACGCGAACAAAGCAGCATCAATCTGATGAGGATTTAACTGGACTTGTGCTTCTGACAATGTTTTGGCAAATTTTTCTACTGTTTCAGAAGAAAATTTCCTTACGATATCATTAGCCCAATATTTTGCGTGGTAATCGGTTTTCATGTTTGTCATTTAAATTTCCCCATCCTTATTTTACCATGAATTTTAAAATTTTGCGTCACATTGTAACGATTTTGGCATTTGGGTCCTGTGGTTTTAGGGTAAATGCGTTATGCTGTCTCAAGAGTTGAAAAAGTGTATCATGAGGCAATACTATGAATAATTTTGAAAAAAGAAAATTTTTAAATTACTTGGAAAAACTTCTACCATATACTGACACGAACGATTACAATTTTGATAGTGTTTTTGACTTTTTCTGTGATGAGTTTAAGGTGGACAGAAAGCCTTATCCAATAGACAAAGATAACTGTTTGAATGTTGACACCCACAAAAAGCAGGAGCGTTTTGCTAAACTTTTGAAAAAAGAGGTTATTAGATTAAAGGAAAAAATTAAACCTCAAAATACCCTTTTAGAAAAACAACTTTTAACTATAAAAAAGATTTACCGTCTAAATAATGATGAATACGAGATTCTGCTTTACCTTGCTTTAAAAGAATTTAACAAAGTATTCAGAAAATATTTTGACTGTTTGTATGAAAATTCCTTTGCAACATTTACAAGAGTATATCTGAATATGAGATACAACCGTAAAGATAGGGCAATGTGCAGTCTTTATATGAAAAATGTGATTGAAAACAAACATAGTGAAACAATTAACCCTGATTTACTTAAAATTCTCGATAACCCTAAATGCAATACTTCAGAAAAGATGATGAATATTGTAATCGGTAAACCTGAAAAATCCGAACTTTCTTTAAAAGATTACAAACACCTTGAAAAAGAAATAGATAGAGTTACAAAGATTTTATCCTGTGCTGTTGACCAAAAACGTAAAGGGGTTAATATTTTGCTTTACGGTGATGTCGGGCAAGGTAAAAGCCAACTGTCAAAATTGATTTCTAATATTACAAAAATCCCTATGTACGCCGTTATTACGCAAAAAGAAGGGTTCCAAGAAGCATACCGAGAAGACAGGCTTGTTGATTTATTTTCTAAACAGCATATTTTATCTAATTCTGACAGGGCTTGTATTTTGTTTGACGAGGCAGAAGATGTTTTTAATCATGGCTTTAGCGGTTTTGGTTCTGCATCAAAAGGGTATTTGAATAATCTTTTAGAAACTACTTCTGTTCCGATTATTTGGACGACTAACGATATTTACGGAGTTGATCCTGCATTCCTTAGAAGAATGACTTACTGTATAGAGTTTAAGGCATTATCTGAAGATAAAAGGCTGAATATTTGGAAACGGGTTTTAAAGAAGAATAATTTTGAAGTGAGCAAAGAAAAGATTGAGGAACTGAACCGTAATTATGATGTTCCTGCATCGTTGATTGCTAATGCAGTGCAGACTGCAAAAATGATAGGCGGAGATGAAAATGATTTTGAAGAACTTATTGAAAATGTTGCCAAGGTTGTTTCTAAAAAAGAAGAAGTTAAAAAGCAAGAGAAGAAACCCAATAGCAGTAATTATTCGATAGATTTAGTCAATGCAGATATGGATATGGCTGATTTAACGGAGAAAATAAAGCAATCGGGAAAGATGAATTTTTCTTTGTGCTTGTATGGCTTTCCAGGTACAGGCAAAAGTGCGTTTTGCAGGCATTTAGCAGAAATTTTAGGGATAGAAGTTATCTTAAAACGAGCATCTGACCTTATAAGTCCGTATGTTGGTGAAACAGAACAAAATATTGCAAATGCGTTTGCCGAAGGGAAATCTAAAAAAGCAATGCTTATTTTTGATGAGGCAGATACATTTTTACAGGATAGAAACAATGCCGTAAGAAGCTTCGAAATTTCACAGGTTAACGAGATATTGACTCAGATGGAATCGGCGGAATATCCGTTTGCTTGCACCACAAACTTGCTTGATACATTAGATGAGGCATCACTCAGACGATTTACCTTTAAAATAAAATTTGACTTTATGACAAATGAGCAGGCAAACAAGGCAATGGAACATTTTTTCGGGATAAAAGATGCTAATCTGAATATTAAAGGACTTACGGCAGGAGATTTTGCAACGGTAAAGAAAAAGGCTGAGTTTTTGAATATTACAGATTTAACCGAATTAACAAAAATGCTAAAAGACGAAGTGCAGATAAAGAAAATTCCTGAACTGAATAAGAATACAATCGGGTTCTAAATTTAAAGACCTCACTTGAGGTCTAAATGGATACATGATTTTTGTTAAAACTGCTCCTAAAGGACATTAGGAGCAGTTTTTATATCGAAAAGCCGATGTAGTTAGTTTTTAATCAATACTTTATTTATCTTAGGTTCTGTATCAAACAACTTTATCTTAATAGTGGTATTTGTTGCATTGTCATCCATTACAAGAGCAGTTTTAGAATACAAATGATCATTTATTTGGCAAACTATATCGTAAATACCCCTGAATAAATGAATCCCATTGTATAAATCGTCTGAAAAAGTTGTACATTCTATTGTCAGCCATTTAGTATTTTCTTTATGATTTGTAAGCATTGTTTTTAGTTTTTCAACAATTTCATCTGTAATTTCGTACTGAAATTCTAATTCATCTAATTTCATCAGCTTTTCTCCTCTTTTACTAATCTAATTCATCCCTATAATTTAATTAAAAAATTCATCGGAGAAATTTTAAAATTCAAATTTCCTGAATTTTAA
>JAFUYA010000087.1 GCA_017477025.1 Bacteroidales bacterium
TAATAATGATAAATATTCGCAATCCTGTATAGATTGCGAATGTTTTCATCGCTATTAATTGACTAACCTTTTATTTCCTATTTTGTTTTTGTTTTAATACTGCTTTAGGTATAATATATCTGAAAAATATAACGGTAAATATAGACGCCCAAACTAAAATATCAAATACACAACATAGTATAATGTAGATTATTTGATAATGCTCCGTAGATAAGATGATGAATAGTCTAAGCAATGCTACTATCATATATAAAACTGCCGTCCTATTTTCCATTTTCTTTAGCGTACTTTTATTAATTTTGTCTATATTTAAATGCAAATGACCATTTTTTATCAGAAGTCTGGCTATTAACATAAAAAATATACTGAAAACTAAACACGTGCTTGTACAAGTAAAATTTATATATAAAAATAAATAGAACGGACTCCCGCTTGCTTCTAAAATTTCGAACATATCCATTTTAATTTACACAATTAGCAATACAAATTTTATAGTCTTCGTTGATAACATATTCTTTCGCAACTAAAAATGCAGATTCTATTGTTAAGCATGCAGCAAAGGCTATGGGATTAACCAATGTGACACATTTAGCAGAATTATAGAGATATTCTGCTATTGCAACACTTGTAGCAACATTTCTTATATTCTCACAAGTAGAACATTTTACCGGAGCTGTTTTATAAGGAATAGCCGTGATACTGTCCAATTGCTTATATATCATGTGTGCATAATTAGCCAAACCTATAACAAACTGCAACTCTTCGTCTGATAATTTTCGTATGTTTGGAGAATATGCCGTAATGCTGTCAAAAACCATTTTTGCACCGTTTGACATTGCGACAAGAGAATTATCATTACCTGTAGGTAGATTATCAAATGTTGAATAAGAGGAGCAATTAAATAAGTTATAGTATTCAAGGCATAATTTTTTTGCTAATAAAGAGTCGTCGTTATTTAATGCTGTATTCAAAGAATCCGAAATTTCTTGTACTCTATCCACCTGCTGAGAAGTTATTGTACCATTTTTTACTGCTTTCATTAGGCAGGACCTGAACTTAATTGTATCGAAGCGATCAAAAAAGTCTTCTTGAGCCATTTCTTCTATATCTATTCCGTAATAATCAGAAACGGTGTAGATATAATCATTAAATTCTCTTGTTGTAAATTCTGCGATTTCGCCACTATTGAATATCTCTATCAACTCTTGTTCAAAGGTTGCAGATTTAGCAGGAGCAACTTTCTTTGTTTCTTCTTCATCATTACATGCGATGAATACAATTGATGCAACGGCTATAATTGACAAGCACACTGTTGCAATAGTAATTTTTGTTTTGTTCATTTTTTTCTTATTTTTGTTATTTTTTTTGCCTACTCTTTAAAGGATTTTCGGAATCTCCTTTTTTAAGTTTCATAATAAAGGTTTGTTTTTTTAGTTTCGTTTCTTGTTTTTTTGACAAACCTCCTTTTTTTATTTATTTTCAGTTTGCAAAATTACGGAGATTTGGCATAAGGGTAACAAAGAAATATAACTATTTTTCATAGAAATATAACTATTTTGCGGTTTCATTGCAGATTTTTTAGTAATTTTGTATTTCAAAAATAAAAAAATAATGAACCGTGGTAATGTAATTGTGTTGGATGATGATTTCTTTGCCGCGATGTCTGACGGAAAAAGGAACGGAGAAAATATTATTACAAAAGATTTTATACTTATTGCAGATTCCGAAGAGTTTTTCAGTAAGACCGACGGACAATATATAAAGACCGTTCATCCGCAATTAGAATTAGTTCTTTCGGGCAGAGCAAATATTACTATAGATTGTGTGGATTATGCAATGAAGTCAGGAATGTTTATCGTGTATCCGCAATATACGTTGTACAGAATGGAAGACAGGAGCGAAGATTTTAAATCCGTATGGGTGGATTGTAATTTTGAAGATATTTATAACTATGAGTTATTATACAATCTGACAATTGTGGATAATCTGGACAGTAAGCACCTTGCCGACATAAAAAAGTATTTTGATATATTGCAAGAAACGGCATGCTATGACGATGCAACGTTTAAATCTGTCAAGTACATTATTGTGGCATTTATACATCTGATAAGCGTAAATATAGAGGCACAAAGACAAAATCAAAAACTAAGCGAAAGAAGTTACGAAATATGCAGGAATTTTTGGCGTTTGTTAAGGAGAAATTATGATTTTTCTTTAACAATAGATGATTATGCCGAACAATTGTGTATTTCAAAAAGTTATTTACGTAATGTAGTAAAGAAAATTACGGGATGCAGTATAATTAAACTTGTTGATGCGGAAATAATCCGTAAAGCTAAGATATTGTTATCTGAAGATATGAGTGCCAAAGATGTTGCAGCGAAATTGCATCTAAAAGATAGTGAGTATTTTTATCAATTCTTTAAAAGAGAAACGGGGATTACTACATCAGATTTTAGAGAATTGAAAAAGAGATTATAAATTCAGCCGATAGTTAATAAACAAGATAAAACATATTTTATATCTCAGTTAAACGGTGTTGCTCACCGCAGAATTATTTTCATGAAACGTAGAGCAGAAGAATCGGATTTCGGATTTGATAATAGTTTGATTGTTGAAGAAAACGTAATTGAGTTTTTTTGATTCAACAAATAAAGTTTTGAATAAAGAAGAATGCTTTGTCGTTGTTTGGAATCAATGGGGGGGATTTCTGCAAATAGCAACGTACTGATTGAAATAGAAAAAATAGAAAGCAAAATTATAAAAAGTCTTGCAATACGGGTGTTGCAAGACTTTGATTTTTATTTGTTGTATCGGGCAATGTATTTTATTCTTTTTGTTTTTTTGCCTGCTCTTCAAAGGATTTTAGGCATAACTCCTTTTGAAGATGGTTTGTTTGTTCATCCTTTCGGACAAATGATATGAACTTGCAAGTTTCAGATTACATAATTATAAGGAATTTTTTGGGATGATAATAATAAAATAAGGCATTCTTTGGAGTTGTAGCCGAAATTTCATTACCTTTGCACACTGAAAAACGTGAAAATGACGATGACAACAAATAAAAAATAACAAACAATGAAAAGAATAATTAATATTACTTTGGTAATTTGTCTTGTTTTCGAATTGGTATCTTGTAAAAAACAGGTCAATGAGCCGAATATCGGAGCGGATAATGTTTATATCACACCGAATGCAGAAATTAAGAACGATAACAGGCGTATAGCATCCGTATCACCGCAAGTTACTGAAATTTTGTGTGAATTGGGGTGTATGGACAGACTTGTCAGTCGGACGGATTTTTGTAAATACCCTCCGTCAGTGGAGAAAATTCAATCAGTCGGAGGTATCAATGATGCAAACCTTGAACTTATTATTTCACTGCATCCTGATATAGTGATAACGTCTTCAATTTTTACTAAAAAAATGGTAAAGGTATTAGAAGATGCGGGATTGACGGTTCTGTCTTTCAGGGAAGGCTCAAAAATTGAGGATATGTACAAAGTGATGACAACATTGGGTAAAGTGGTAAATAAGGAAAAAACTGCAGACAGCCTTATTCACGAATGCAAAGTAAGACTTGAAAAAGTGTCATCGCGTTGCGATAGCATCATCAAAGCAAAAAATATGGATAAACCGAAAGTTTATTATGTTGTCGGTTATGGTTCAAGCGGAGATTTCTCTGCCGGTGCGGACACTTACGTAAATGAGATATTCAATTTGGCAGGAGGCGACAATATTGCTAAAAATGCAAAGAACTGGTCCTTTAATAAAGAAGAGTTATTCAAGAATCAGCCTGAATATATTTTTGTACGCTCTTATGATGTGGATAATTTTAAAACTATGCATCCTTATTCCGAGTTGCAGGCTGTTAAAAACGGGAATGTTTTCGGAATTGATGATTTGGATAACCAAACTCCGCGAAGCATTGATGCAATAGAGTTTATTTTTAAAACTATTTACAAACTATAAGTTAAAAGTTTTCTGTAAAAGACTTTTAAAACAGACTACAGACAGGTAAGGAATACCTTTATTGTTAGGGTTTTGTGTATTTAATTCTTAACTTTTGGGTGATGACCGCAGGAACGGAAGTTTTGAGTCCAATACTTCTCTTCCAAAGAAGAAACAATAACCCCTTTGGAAGTGGATGTATGGATGAATTTATCATCTTTCAGAAAGATACCTACATGATTGACATTATTCTTTCCGAAAAAAATCAAATCGCCTTCCTTCATCTTATTTCTGTCGTTAAGTAATTTTACTTCTTTTTCCATATCCGCACTTCTGCGTGGCAGGATTATGTCATAGACATCTTTATATACGTTATAAACAAATCCGCTGCAATCAACTCCTTTTTTTGAATTTCCTCCCAAAACATGAGGTGTGCCTACCCAATCCATACAATACTCGGTCAGTTTACCGTTATGCTTTTTCAAGTATGCCTTTGAATCACTATATACGGCATCTTTCGAGTTTGTTTGATTAGGGGAGTCGGCAGATGAGGATGAAGACCCCGACGTGTTCTCTTTTGAGACGGGTTTTCTTCTGGAATTTGAGGAAGAGGATGTTGAAGAAGTTCCTTTGTTGCCGTTATAGGTAATATTCTTGCGAGAATTGTTTTTCAATGCTTCATTTACAGGCATACATGATGCTGCAAGTAGGGCTATTATAACAAAAGCGATGGCTATTTTCAAACAGTTTTTCATAAATCTGCAAAATTATACGGGATAAAAAGCCGAACAACTACCATGTTATCACATAATTAATCAGTCTTCCTGTATATCGGCAAGGCATTCTTTGAGAGCATCTTCCCAGTGCGGGATTTCAATTCTCAGATTCAGTTTGATATCGCTCTTGTCCAAAACACTGTATGAAGGACGTTTTGCAATAGTAGGATAGTCTTTTGAAAGAATAGGCATAACTTTGCATTTCAAGTTCGCAAATTCCATGATTTTTCTTGCAAAGTCGTACCATGAGCAGACTCCTTCGTTGGAGAAGTGGAAAACTGCATCTATCGGCATATGATCCACCATTTTCATTATTACTTTTGCCAAATCAACTGCATAAGTAGGCGTACCTATCTGGTCGAATACAACATTTACCGTGCTTTTTGTGGCACCTAATTTCAGCATTGTTTTGACAAAATTGTTTCTGTATGCACTATAAAGCCATGATGTGCGTATTATCTTGGCATCCTTGTTACAACGCAGGATTTTTTTCTCACCCTGTAGTTTTGTATTGCCGTAGATGCTTTTCGGATTGGGTTCTGATTTAGGAGTATAAGGAGTTGAGTTTTTTCCGTCAAAGACATAATCCGTTGAAATGTGAATAAAACGAGTCTTGTACTTTTTTGCATATTTTGCAAGCAGATAAGGAGCCTGTGCATTCAGTGCAAAAGCTTTGTCATAATCGTTTTCGGCATTATCAACTGCAGTATAAGCGGCACAATTAATCAAAAAATCAAATTGTCCTTGTTTAAGATAATTGTCTATTTCTTCTTCATTGGTTACATCTAACTCATCAACATCGGTATAAGTGAATTCGTGAGTATAATCATGTGAAATTTTTCTTATACTTTGTCCCAGTTGTCCGTCAGCTCCTGTAATCAGAATCTTCATATTCAACAATATTTTTAAAAATTTACGGCAAAATTAATATAATTTTTGTTTTAGTTTGTACCTTTGCAGGCAAAATTTTTGATAAAATTGAATATTATGACGACGAAAATGAATAATATACCTGTTTTTTCGCAATTAGGGGCTAAAATATTGATTTGCTTTCTGTTATTATTGCAACTTTTTCCTCCGTTGTGGATTCAGGACGTAACGAGTTTAAGACATTTTTTAATCGCATTGTTTGATGTAAGTGCGTTAGCTTTGATTACGGTAAATATCTTTCAGAAAAAAATACTTGTTGCAAATGTTTTTAAGTTTAAACCGCTGCTACTATTTGGTTTATTATTGTTTTGGATGGCAATCAGTATAATCTGGGCCATAAATAAAACGGAGAGTATAGCCGTATTAAATCGTTGGATTTTAATTTTTTTAGTTGCTTTACTTACAGGCGTAATGCTTGAAAATAACCCGAAGATTTTTAATGTGTTGGTTTATTGTACGATTATAATAACGATTGTCAATGTTTTGACATGCATAATCGGGTACTATTATTTTGATTTGCATATATCACAAAGACGGAATCTTATGCTGAACGGAGGTTACGGGAACAAGAATATATTTGCCGTCTGTCTTATGTTCAAACTCCCGTTTCTGTATTATGCAATTTTGCGATACAAACGAGTTTGGAAGATTATATCTTCAATATTGGTAGCCGCAGTATGCTTTTGCCTTGTGATAATTTCAACACGCAGTACGTTTATCAGTTTATTCTTACAGTTGCTTATTCTTGTTGCTTATGCAATTAGTGAGAAGATTCGATTTAAGGCGAATAACAGGTATGTGCTGTATATAGCAGCGATAGTAGTTTTTGCATTGTCAGGTTTTTTCGGTGGCAATAAGTTCATACAATACAATTATAATCATTACGCAACTCACAATGTACAGAACAATTATACAGTTGCGGCAAGGGTGCAATCCATTGAAGAAGGGAATAGTAAAGGCAGGTTGCTGATTTGGAGAAATACGCTGGAGATAATTAAGATGAAGCCTGTTCTTGGTTACGGTATCGGCAATCATAAACTGAATATCATGCGAGTTGAGGCCAAAAAGAAAATGAATTATGTTGTCAGCGATCATGCTCATAATGATTTTTTGGAGATGCAAAGTGAATTGGGAATAGTAGGCGAGTTTCTTTACATATTGTTATATATCAGTGTGGCGATTGTCGGGCTGAGAGTTATATTCAATAAAAAGACGCAGGAGTGGTGTCGTTTGACGGCTCTGTGTTCGCTATTGCTTTTGATTACTTACGGAATTGATGCGTTGTTTAACTTTCCTAATGAACGGGCTACTCCGCAAATATACCTTGCGTTAAGTGTATCTTTGATGATGACCGCATATTTCAAATCAAATTTTGATATTAAGCAAATGCAAACTGAAAAATCAGTAGATAATAACGATATTACTGCACGGAAAAAAGTATTCTTTATCGTTATTTTTATTTTATCTATCGGATTGTTATATATAGAAACCTGCCATTTCATTTCTTCTGTTGTGCAGCACAGCAGAATTTTGTGTTACAATAGTAAAAACAAGAAACAAATTCCGCCTTCTCATTGGGTGAATGTAACACCTTGGTTGCCGAATATAGACGAGAGTACGAAACCTCTTGCAATCAACAATGCATCTATGTTTGCAATGGAAGGAGATTACCGTACGGCTATTGATATGATATTGACCGACGACTCAAATCCGTTTTACGGATTGAAAGAATATCGATTGGCTTCATATTATGCCCATTTGGGTATGACGGATTCTTCAGAATATTGGGCAGATAAGTGTATAGTCAAGAAGCCTTTGTGTTACGATCCTGTAAGTGTGAAGATAGGTAATCGCAAACGTGTCGGAGATACTCAGGGACAGATTGTTTTGTTGAATGATTATTTAAAAAGAGAGCAAAGAGAGGAAAGAGCGTGGTTGGCATTGATAAATATTTTTATTTCTCAAGGCAATTTGACGGAAGCAGAAAAAACAATTGAACAATCTTTGTTATATAATCCTCAAAATAGTAGGATTTTGAGTAAAAAAGATGAAATTAGAGCCTTACAAGATATTGAAAATCACAAAAATTAGAGAGTAATTAAAATATTTTGTATTTTATTTTATACTGATTTTCAATAATATAAGAAAAAAAAGGTAAAAAAAATGCTTAAAAATTGCAGTAAAATGAAATCTTATTGTAATTTTGTGCCGTTAAAACAAAAGAATTTATAAACATTTTAAAACGATTAGAGAAATGAAAAAAGTATTGTTCGTATTAGCAATCGCTGGTTTCTTTGCGGCATGTGGAAGCAAAGCTACAGAAACTACAACAGAAACTGCATGTGAAGAAACTGCAACTGAAACTGTATGTGAGACTCCTGCTGAGACTCCTGCTGAGACTCCTGTTCAATAATCAGGAACCGAAATTCAGTTAAGCGAAAATTAAGCAGTCCCATAATAAGGCTGCTTTTTTTTGTGTCCTGTGATTTCGTTATTAATAACAGGATAGGGAAATAGGAGAAAATTTTAGTTCTAAAGGAATACGAGTCCGTATAACGGATAAAATATCACTGAATTCAAAAGGAAATAATATTGTTATACGAATAGACGGCAGAGATGCTACCGTTTTAAAAGATATTAAAACAATAAAAATACCCGCTCTTATTATAAGGACGGGTATTTCTTTGTGTTATAACCGCGATTTCAAAATAAAGGATTAATTCAGTCCTAATTCCTGTCTGATTTTTTCTATTTTATCAAGAGATTTTTCTTGCAGTTGTTTGAAATCATCGCCTGCATAAAAGTCGCTTCTTACACCGAAATAGAATTTTATTTTAGGTTCAGTTCCTGAAGGGCGTACTGATATTTTGCTTCCGTCTTTTAAGAACCATTGTAATACGTTAGATTCAGGCAATTCCAAATTACTTGTTTGATTTGTTAATAAATCAACGGAGATTTTCTTTTGATAGTCTTTTATTGTTACAACTTTCTGACCCAATATTTCTTCAGGCGGATTAGAACGGAAATCGGACATCATTTTTTCTATTTCTTCTGCACCTGTTTTCCCTTTGCGGACTACGGACAACAGACTTTCCTGATAGTAACCGTATTTTCGGTAAATATCCAAGAGTACATCGTAAAGCGTTTGTCCTTGTTGTTTAGCCCAGGCAGCCATTTCCGCCAACAGACAACAAGTTGCAACAGCATCTTTGTCCCTTACCGTATCGGAAGGCATGTATCCGTAACTCTCTTCTCCGCCGCCGATATACTTTTCTTTGCCTTCAAGGGAAAGAACCTTTTCGGCAATCCATTTAAATCCGGTTAAAACGTCATAGCATTTAACGCCGTAATGGTCTGCAATTTTTTTTATCAATTCACTTGTAACAACGGTTTTTATAACGAACTCTTTGCCTTTCAAACGCATCAATTCTTTGTGTCGTAATAAGATATAATATGTAAGTAATGTTGCAGTTTGGTTGCCGTTCAAAAGAACCATTTCGCCCTCAGCGTTTCTTACGCACAAAGCTTCCCTGTCCGCATCGGGATCCGTAGCAA
Organism: Bacteroidales bacterium; assembly: GCA_017477025.1. Classification (GTDB taxonomy): domain Bacteria; phylum Bacteroidota; class Bacteroidia; order Bacteroidales; family P3; genus Scybalousia_A. The sequence continues at coordinate 9,213 of JAFUYA010000087.1, forward strand.
GAACGATGTCGCACTTATTGTCTTCCGCAAGTTTCAGCACTCTTTCCAAGGCAATACGTTCTTCCGGATTCGGAGATTTACATGTAGGAAAGTTTCCGTCGGGAATCGATTGATCGGGTTCGCATATTACATTCTTAAAACCCCAGTTTGCCAAGGCTTTCGGCACCATTTTATAACCTGTTCCGTGCAAAGGAGTATATGCTATGCGAATATTCTTGAACGTTTCTAAATGAGCGGTTGCCAAAGATATGTTTTCTATTGATTTGTAATATATTTCATCAAATGTTTCATCAAGAACAGTGATGTTATTCATATCTTGTTGAATTTTCACCTGAGAAATATCGGTTATCTTATCAACTTCTTTGATTACATCCTCATCATGTGGAGGAACTAATTGACCTCCGTCATTCCAATAGGCTTTGTAACCGTTGTATTCTTTCGGATTATGTGATGCAGTCAGCATTACACCGGCCTGACATTTCAGTTCTCTAACGGCAAATGATAAAAGAGGAGTAGGATGAATGTCTTTGAATAAATAAACCTTCATTCCATTTGCGGCAAATACCTTTGCAACAATCTCGGAAAACTCTTTGCTATTGTTTCTTGAATCAAATGAAACTGCAACTTTAATCTCTTCCAAGTCTTTATATTGTTGCAGAATATAATTAGCAAATCCTTGCGTTGATTGAGAAACAACGATAGAATTCATCCTGTTGGTACCTATTCCCATAATGCCTCTCAATCCGCCTGTTCCGAAAGAAAGTTTCTTATAAAAGGCATCATTAAATTCGGCAGGGTTTTCTGTCCGCAGTTTTTTTATTTCCGCTTTGATTTCTTCACTGACCGAGCTGTTAAGCCACAATTCGGCATTCTTAATTGCGTTAATGTCAAGTTCCATGATGATTTTATTGTTATTTTTTCTTCTTTTCGGAATTTTTAAGTGTTGAAAGATACTCCGTTGCCTCGGAATTGCCGAGTTCGGAGGCTTTTTTGTAGCACTTTAAGGATTCTTTGTTATCTTTTTTTAATATTCTGCCGCTTTGATACTCTTTTGCAAGAATCAACCAACTCTCTCCGAGAGTAAAACTTCTCAATCCTGCATCCAAAAATCCGCTCAAATCTCCGTAAGTATTATATCTGTCTATGGCAACCATTTCTTTAGCCTGATAAATACCGTGATCGGCAGCCAGGTTATAGTATTCCATGGCCTTGTTTTGGTCTTTCTCAACGCCGTTGCCGTTATAAAGCATTTCGGCATAAGTAAATTGTGCCATAGGGTAGTGGTTTTCCAGCGGAATTTGCAACAATTCCAAAGCTCTGTCGTAATCGGGCTTTACGCTTTTCCCGCAGGAAAGTATATAAGCCAAAGATGCCATTGAAGATATATCATTCTGTTTTACTGCCTTTTCATACCAATAAGCTGCCTCCTGCATATTCCGTTCCACAGGCTCTCCTTCCAAATACATATCGCCCAAACGTCTTTGTGCATATACTTCGTTTCTGTCCGCACACAGACGATACCAAAGCATAGCCCTTGCCGCGGATTTAGTAGTGCCTGTTCCGTTGTCAAACATGGTTGCAACTTTCAGTTGAGCTTTCTCGTTTCCTCTTTCAGCAGCCTTTAAGTAGTAGTTAAAAGCATCGGTAATATTCAGAGTTACCCCCAAACCGTTTTCATACATGTAAGCGGTTCTGTATTGACTCTCAACGTGGTTACGGTCTGCAGCCTGCTTATACCAAATAAAGGCGTCTTTGTAGGATTGCAGCATACCGATGCCGTTGTAATACTGATTGGCTAACTCATACATACTTCTGACATTGCCGCTTTTGGCTTTTTGCAGCAATCCTTGAGCATCGGCACAAAGAAACGTCATTCCGACAAGTGCAAATATCAATAAACTTTTCTTAATTTTCATATTCCGTTAAATGTATTACAATCCGACAATCAAGTCCTGCATACGGCGATAGTATGCAGTCCTTTTTCAGTCTTCATATTGCCATAATTCTTCCTTATTCCAAAATTCAAGTGCCGTAGGATAGCCTTCGTTGAACGCAAGTTTGATATAGTTGATTCCTTTTGCTATATCCTTACCTACACCCTGCCCGTAATAATACATGGTTCCTACTTTGAACATCGCTTTTGCTAAATTGCCTTTGTCGGCTGCTTTCTTATAATAAGAGAATGCCGTTTGCAGGTTCTTGTTTGTCCCAACTCCCTTCTCATACATCTCACCTAAACAATAACTTGCTTCATAAACGCCCAAGGTATCGGCTTGATTGAAATAGGTATATGCAAGATGGAAGTTTTGTTGTACCTCAATTCCGTAGTAGTATAACTCGGCAAGAGCCAGAGCAGCATCTTTTTGGTTTTGAGCAGCGGCTTTTCTGTACCAGAATAATGACTTTGCAATGTCTTTTTGGTAACGGTTGTCTTGCGAATACATACGTCCTAACTTGTATTGTGCATCGGCATTGCCTTGTTCAGCGGCTTTCATGAACGTTACCTGACAATTTGCTCCCAAAAAGATAAGTCCGGCAAGAGCAAACATAACGAACTTTTTACTTATTGTATTCATTTCTGATTGCAATTTACATAATTAGACCACAAAATTACTAAATTTTTATTTATCAACAAAGGTTGCAAATAAAAAATCAATGTACTTTCATCAAAAAATAAGCCGTTCCCGCTTTTTTATCGGAAAATCCTTAAAAATCCTGCAATGACGGTGTTGCAGAGTTACTCTTTACGGCAAGTAATTCTACATTAACAACCCTGTAATACCTTATTTCTTTTTGATAGAAAGAAAATATTGAAAGTTATAAGTGCAACGGTTCGGGATTCGTGTGCAATGACAGAATTTTCCACAGAAAATATTTTTGTAAAAAGTGAAAACTTTTCTGTAAATATAAAGAATAATTCTGAAATCATTAAGAATATTTTTGTCAGGACGGTTCAAAATGTAATTTCAGACCGTCTAAAAGTATGTTTTGGACGGTCTGAAAAAGATTTCGGACGGTCTGAAACAAAACTCTTTTCATTGATTACAAGAATTTTGTTGGTGATTACGAATGTTTTCCGAGATATTTCCCGCAATATTACGGTGCATTCAACGGTATTTATTAGTATCAATACCGTTTTTTTTGAACTGAAGATACAAAACTATTTTGTAAAGGCAGACAGATCAGGAAATTACAAATGTATCCCGTGCAACGTTTTTATCCTGCAGGAACTTAATATTCGGAAAATATTGACGGAGCAAGCGGAGGTTAGAGGACTTATAACCTATTGCATAATTTATATCTTTCGGATTAACGGTTATGCAGGTTATCTCATGTAAGTTACGTGTTGTATCGGATTTCTTTATTTGACACGGGCTGTTCGGAGCATTGTTGAATGGTATAGCAGAATTGTCTTTTGGTACATTTGTATTTATTTCGGATATGATACCGGAGAATTTATCTTTCCAAAGAGCAGTTTTTACCAATTCAAAGAAAGATACATGAAAGGGCCCTGCCAAGTAACCTTTCCCGTTGATAAGGTCTTCACTCGGATGTAATCCTACACGTAATACTTTGATGTTTGCATTGTTGAGAATCTTATATACTTCTTTGGTCTGATTAACTGCATTTTCTATCGTCAGAGGTTCATAAAGTCCTTGTTTTTACATTGCAGACAATGGAGTACGGTCAATAACCAGAGTCGGATAAATACGCGAGGACACGGCACCCAATGATACTATTTTTTCAGCAGTGGAGATACTCTTCTCAGGTGTATCTTTCGGTAATCCGATCATCATCTGCAGTCCTAAATTAAAACCGTATGACCTTATCAACTGGGAGGCGTGTTCTACATCCTGAGCGGTATGTCCTCGTTCTGAAAATCTCAACACTTCTTTGTCCAAACTTTGAGCTCCGAGTTCAATATCCGTTACGTTGTAGTGTTTCAGTATATCAAGAATTTCCGTATTTATATAGTCGGGACGAGTGGATAATCTGACGGATTGAATTCTGCCCGAGGTTATATAAGGTTTGACCGTTTCCAAATAATTCTTCTGTTCTTCAATGTCAAGTCCTGTAAAAGTACCGCCGAAAAAGGCAACCTGTATATCGGTGTCTTTTTCGGCAGTGCTTAAATATCGTTCGATTGTTTGTTGAACTTCACTTAACGTCGGGGCTGTCTGTTGTCCGCTTATATACCTTTGGTTGCAGTAAATACACTGATGAGGACAAGCCTTTTGGGGTATAAAAATCGGAATATTGCAATGCCTCTTGTTAAGCATTATCTGAATTATTAGTCTTCTGAAATATCGTCTTTCTTACTCTCTTTTTTCTTCTTGCGTTTCAATTGTTGATTCTCATCATCAAAATATCCGAAAGAATAGTCTTTGACATAACTGCCGTAACCATAGGATTTACCGTAACCGTATCCGTAACCGTATCCGTAAGCTTTGCCGTAACCGTATCCGTACTTTTGCATAACGTTCTGGATAGAGTTGATGATGAAATTAACCTTGACTCCGTTGTTGTTTTCCATTTCAGGCAAAGCAATCTTTAAGATACTTTCCGAAGTTACACCCAAACGGACTACGAATAACGTAATATCGGCTTCCTTAGCAAGGGTTGCAGCGTCGGCGATAAGATTAACAGGAGGAGTATCAAGGATAACATAGTCATACATAGTACGAAGAGTTTTAATTAAATCCTTTGTTTTTTGAGAATCTATGATTTCGGACGGGTTAGGAGGAACAGGCCCTACGCAAAGAGCGTCCAAATTGTCAAATTCCGTATGTTGGATAGACTCTTCCAAGGATGTGTTGCCGATATAATAGGTAGTTATACCGATAGTTGAGTTAAGATTAAGTTGTTTGTGCAAACGCGGCTTTCTCAAGTCAAACTCAACGTATATCGTTCTGTTCTTGGAGATGGAGAACACTGAAGAAATATTGAAAGAAGTCAAACTTTTTCCCTCTCCCGGCATGGATGAGGTGATTAGTATCACTTTTCCCTGAGTGTTATCCGTATCATTGAATACGTATTTTATATTGGTTCTTACCGCACGATATGATTCCGCTATCTGGCTGTTAGGTTTATCGAAGACAATCATCTTACTGAATTCCTTCGGAAACTCAGGAATGTATCCTAATACAGGACGTTGAGCGATATTCATCAAATCATCTTTGTCGTCAATAGTGTCTTTAGTGATGAAACGTACGAAAATATATAATGCAGGAAGCAAAAGACCAATCAATAATGCAACTAAATAGTTGTAAGTCGTGTCAGGATATACCTGAACTGCGGCACGAGCCTTGTCAATTATTTTATGATCAGGTATGGAAGCATTCTTTGCAATCTCCGCATCTGCACGTTTCTGGTACAAAAACGTATAGATTGCATCGTTAAATTTGAATTGACGTTCAATATTGATTAGATTTCTTTCTGCAGCAGGCAGACGATCTATCTTTGCTTGCAGATCGTTCTGCTGTCTTTGCAGTTCTCTGGCATTGATGTTTGATACATTCTTTACATTTTTCAAACTTTCCGAGATCTGTTTTCTAAGATTTTGAATTCGAGATTGCAATTCCACCATCTTAGGATTCTTTTCCGTTCTCTTTTCTCCCGCAGTATTATACTCCAATATTGCTTGTGAAAGGCTGGAAACCTGAGAAGAAAGTATAGGATCGCTTACTCCCATAACGGAAGGTGAGGCAATACCCTGGTCAAATTCAGCTCTTTCAATGTAATCTGCAAGGTAATTATAGTATTGTTGCTTTGTATATTCTTCAGCTCTCCTTGCTTGCAACTCGTTTGTCTTTTGTTGCAGATAAGATGCATCACTATTCAAACTTAATGTGTTATGTGATAATTGGAATGCCTCTCTTTGTGCCTCAACTTTTGATAGTGAATCGCCTATTGTTGATATCTGTGAATTAACGAACTCTATAGTCGCAACTTGTAGTTGATTTTTCTCCTCAAAAGTCTGATCAATGAATATCTTACAAAGCATATTGACAAAATCAATAGCTTTTTTTGCATTCTGATGTTTGAATTGTATTCTTACAATTGAAGATTCTTTGTTCGTAAGATCAATCTTTGTTGAGTTGAAAGCAGATGCCAATGAGTTGAAATCATTAATTCTGAATGCATAGTCAATCTTTGCATATTTAGGGTTCCAGTTTTCTTTCAATTTTATTTTGAATCTCATTCCGTCTTTATCATACCACTGATCATATACAAGACGTTCGTCTTCCCTTTTAGGAATATCAATTCTTTGAGACGAAAGATCGTCATCGGCATAGTCATAAACAGGAACCGATCTTTTCATATCGTATGATATATAGCAACTGTTGGCAGCCAATTTGACTCTTATCTGAACTCCTGTCGGTTGTTTTACCTGATGCGGGTCCAAAATAACCTCAAAAGGATTCTCTTTGTATATGTCAATATATTTGAAATTGACTTTTTTATAGTAGTCGCAATACAACTCCAATGCTTTCAATGTTCTTTTTGTAACAGTGAAAGATTGAATGGTCCCTATTGAATTTTGAAAATTAACATGGTTTCCGCTTTTCATTCCTATTGAAGAAAGGACTTCATCATTTGCCTTAATCAAAAGGGATGCTTTTGTTTGATAAACGGGTTTTGAATACTTGTTTATAAAAAATGCAACAAGCAAAGCAACAACAAGGGTGATAACAAATATATGCCACTTGTCAATTAATTTAAATAATAAAGCTTTGTAGTTGATTTGCTTGCCGTTTTCTTCTTGTTTCTCCGAAGAAGCGAAATATTGATTATTTAATTCTTTCATTTTAAGACTATTTTATTTCTTACCAAGAGCAATAACTAAAGTAACTACCGATACGATTGCGGAGAATAAGGACAATGAACTTGAAATTAAAGACATCGGTCTGCTTGCGTTTGTCATGTTTTTAGTTCTTCTGTTAGGCTCTACATAAACTATGTCTCCGGGACGTAAAAAGTATTTCGGATCTCTCAATACCGAAGTCTTTCTTATGTCAAGTGTATATACAATATCTTCGTTTTCCGTTTTTCTTATCACTCTTACTTTGTCCCTTCTTCCATCGTAAGTTAAATCTCCTGCCGATATAATGGCATCGAATATATCAACACCCGATTGATGAAAGGTGAATATTCCCGGATGATTAACCTCACCTGCAACTCTTACCTTGAACGAAACCAGACGGCATGTAACAATGATGTTTTTGCTGAATTCTTCCGCTTTTTGGCGAATTAAATCGCGTGCTTCATTGACGGTTAATCCTACAACACGAACATTGCCTATCATAGGCAAAAGAACATTGCCGTTATCATCGACTTCATACGAATTGAAATACTCTCCTGTTCCGGTATTACTTACACTATTCGATCCCGATGTGGCAAACATTCTTGTTGCTTCCTCATCTACGGCAGAACGTATCTGAATGTTAAGCATATCATGTGCCTGCAACTTGTAATTAGGGGAAAGGTTGCTTTCGCCCTCAGGATAATGATAAACTTGTTCATCAGGTAACTCGGACGGAAAGTCATCTGTTTGGAAATAAATCAAATCTTTTTGCGATCTGCACGAAAACAATAACACCGTAATCAATGCAATACCGCATATTTTCAAAACTCCTCTCATTTGTGTTTATTTTATTAATTCAATCAATTTGCAAAAGTATTAAAATTCTTTGTATTATCAATAAAATTAGTTGATTTTTTTACCGAAAAGAGTTGCAGAAGTACAATTTTCGATTATTACATCGATGTAATCTCCTTTTTTATTGTCGCCTTTATCAAAGATAACTACTTTGTTTTGAGAAGTTCTCCCGAAAAGTTTAGAAGAATCCCTTTTGCTTTCACCTTCCACAAGAACCTCAAATGTTTTTCCGATATCTTTTTGATTGCTCTGTAAAGAAAGTTCTCTCTGCAAATCTATAATTTCCTGCAATCTGCGGACTTTTTCAGTTTCCTCAATATCATCAACAAATCTTTTGTGTGCAACTGTACCGGGGCGATCCGAATATTTGAACATAAATGCCGAATCGTATCTTACTTTGCGGAATATGTCCAAAGTCATGGCATGATCCTCCTCAGTCTCTCCGCAGAATCCTGCAATAACGTCCGTACTTATCGCACAATCCGGAATTTTCTTTCGTATCAAATCTATTTTAGCCAAATATTCCTCAACGGTATATTTTCTGTTCATCTTTTTAAGCATTATATTGCTGCCCGATTGTACGGGAAGATGAATATATTTGCAAATATTAGGCATAGACGCGATGGCATTCACCAATTCTTCGCTCAAATCTTTCGGGTGAGATGTAGCAAAACGCACACGTAACGAAGGATTAATTCGTGCAACACGCACCAAAAGTTCCGCAAATCTTACTTCCTTACCGTCTTCGGTATATATATAGGAATTAACATTCTGTCCCAGAAGCGTAATATCGCGATAACCGTCATCAAACAACTGTTTTGCCTCTTGAATTATGCTTTGAGGCGAACGGCTTCTTTCTTTACCTCGTGTATAAGGGACAACGCAATAAGTACAGAAGTTTTCACAACCCCGCATTATGGAAATAAAGGCGGAAATACCGTCGGAGTTCAGTTGAGCAGGTATAATATCTTCGTATGTTTCGTCTTTGGAAAGTTCTACATCAATGGCAGTTGATTGATTTATAAGTTCATGAATCTTTCTGTAAGAGTCAGGTCCGCAAACGATATTAACTTTATCTTCCTTAATCAAACTATCCTGCAAACGTTCAGCCATACAACCGATAATTCCGATTTTAAGCAACGGATTCTTTTTTTTCAAAGCCTGTAAATCATGGACACGGTTGTGAATACGCTTTTCCGCATTATCTCTTACCGCACAAGTATTGATAAGTATCACATCGGCATCGTCTTGAGAAGAAACAAGTTTATAACCGTTGTCTTCAAGAACTTTTCCTACGATACCGCTGTCGGCTTGATTCATTTGACAGCCGTAAGTCTCAATATAAACGTTGTTCATTTACTTGTCAATAGTTTTAGATGACCAAACATCTCTGTCAATTAAGTCAAATTTAGTTTCGTTTAAGTTGTTTTTCAACTCCTTTGAGGGAAGAAAATTACAAACAATTCTTTTTATGGTATTAGGATGCACATCCTTAGGGTCATCAACGGTTTTTGAGTTAAGAGTAGGGTAGAAGATGCCCAATTCACCGACTCTGACCGAATGACCTTGCTTTAAAAGCATCTCTATTTGCCAGGCAAGTTCGCTTACTGCGGCACTGACGTCGCTTTTTGACAAAGTGCAGTGCTTTTCCATTCTCTTGCACAACTCATTAAACTCAATCATGCCTGCATTGTAGGCTTTTGCCATGTACTTTTCTTCTTTTTTGCCTTGATTATTGACTTTTCTTTTGTACTTTATAAAAGGGAATCCCATAATATTATTGTTTTTTTTGTTATTCGTTTTGAATTTTGCTTTTACTTCTGATTTATTGTCGTAATACAATAAATTGAGAAATGACATCATACAATTTACTTTTGGAAAGTATGACAACTTTTTTGCAAAGTTAAGAAATATTTTTGTAATCACACACAATAATTCCGTTTAAACGGTCTAAAATGTAATTTCAGACGGTTCAAAACCATATTTCGGACGGTTCAAAATTTATTTTGGACGGTCTGAAACAAAACTCTTTTCACTGATTACAGAAAAATTGTCAGAGATTACAAATTTTTCTTCAAAGATTTCAAAACTGAAATGTGAGTTTAAAACATGTTGCTTTGCAAAAGATTTTGCAATTAAGGATGTTGTTGCCGATTCTTGTGCAGAGGTCTTGTAAGATATATCAAAGATATAATACTTATATTGATTATTGACAGGATAAAAGCAGAATCCCGAATTTGTACAGGATGTTTCAGTGTTCGGTTTTTATGATTCGTTCAGAATTTCATCTACAACCATCTTTACTCCTACACTTGCTTTTTCACGGATGAATGTTATTCCTCTTAAATCCGCATCAGGTTTATTCGGATCTACAAGATACTTTTTGCAATTCTTCGGTGCGTAGTGCATTAAGCCTGCAGCAGGGTATACTACCAAACTTGTTCCTATAATTATCATGATATCTGCTTTTTGAACTTCCTCTATGGCTCGCTCAAGCATAGGAACAGCCTCTCCGAACCACACAATGAACGGACGAAGCATTTCTCCGCGTTTATCAACATCCATAGGAGTAATGTCATGATAACCTATATCATAAACTTCTGTCGTATCACTGACACTACATGCCTTTGTAAGTTCGCCGTGCAAGTGAATTATATGATTGCTTCCTGCTCTTTCGTGTAGGTTATCCACATTCTGTGTAACTATAGTTACATTGAATTTATCTTCCAAACGAACCAATTGCTTGTGTCCTTCATTCGGTTCGGACGTTGTTAGTTGTCGTCTGCGGGCATTGTAGAATTTTGTTACCAACTCGCTGTCTTTTTCAAAAGAATCATAGTTTGCAACGTCTTCAATGCGATAATTTTCCCACAATCCGTCAGAATCTCTGAACGTTTTTATTCCGCTTTCTGCCGAAATCCCGGCACCTGTCAAAACGACTATATTTTTTTTCATTGTCTGTCTTTATTTTGTTGTTTTGTTATTGTTGTTTTCCTCAGTATATACTAAAGTATTGTTTGCAAGGTTACGCTCCTGCATTATACTATTACTTATTATCTCATAAATACAACGTTCCCGTTCCGTCAAACGAAGTTTGTGCTGTTCCATAACGGATTTCTCATCTCTGAAAGCAGGCCCTGTCTGAATTGAGAATGGATTGTTCTGTTTGGCTGCTGCAACCGTTCTATCCATCAAAGGAAATAATATATCAAACGGGACATTTTCTCTATCCAATATACGTTTGGCGATTCCGAATAAGTGATTCGGAAAATTATTTGCAAATACGGCTGCAAGATGAAGTGTTTTTCTCTGATTGTCGTCTAATTCGTAATGAATTTTTGATAGTTTTTTTGCCAAATTTCTCAGTATCAATGCACTTTCTTTGTTATTCGCCCATGTACAGAGCGGAACGGAGTCAAAATTTGTTTCAATATCTTTTTTTAAAGTTTGCAAAGGATAGAGCGAACCGTAATTTTCGGAAACTTTTTTCAGACAATTGCATGATATGAAGCCGCTTGTGTGAACAGTCAAGGGATGTAACGTTTTAGTTGATTTTAATGACTCGGATAACTTGTCAGCAACTGTTTGTATTGCTTCATCCTTTACTGCTATGACGAGCAAATCGCATTGCAAATCCTCTGTTTTGAACGGCAGACGGGAAGAAACCGTTTTGGCGTCAAGCCCCTTTGTATTCATTACCCTACAATAGTGAGTTGCTACGTTACCTTGCCCGATTATTGTTACAGACTTTATCTCCATGACCATGTTATGTGTTATTCTTTTCTAATTTTACAGAAAACTATATTATGCCTATCGTTTGAAATATTACTTTTATATCCGTGAAGAATGTTCTGTTTCGGATATATTCAAGATTTATTCTGAGTTTATCCGGCATTACGACGTCAATGTAATATTGTTTAGGGTTGTCCTGTTTTTCTAACAACTCGTTTTCATTTCTGTAGGCAATGGATGCAGGATCTGTGATTCCGGGACGTACATTCAGAACTTTTCTTTGTTCATCGTTGTACATATTTACATAATATCTTACTTCAGGACGAGGACCGACGAAACTCATGTCCCCCTTCAAAACGTTTATCAGTTGAGGTAATTCATCCAATTTATACTTGCGGATGAAATAACCTACCTTCGTTATTCTGCTGTCATGTCCTCCTATTGTAATCAGAGAACCTTTATCCGCACCTGCAGTCATTGAGCGGAATTTGTAAAGAGTAAAATCCGAATTGTTACGCCCGACTCTTTTTTGTTTATAAAACACTCCTCCTTTACTTGTTAATCCTACCGCAATAGAAATGATGAGAAATATCGGACTTAACACTATTAATCCGAAAAAAGAGAAAACAATATCAAATATACGTTTCATATTATTATTGATTTATTTGTAGATTGTTAAGTTAATATTTAAGCATTCTGACCTACGTATTATTTAATGTCTTTGACACAATCATGTACCTTTATTAGATTTTCCAATAAGAAATCAATCTGTTCGTCGGTTAACTGCGGATATAAAGGTAGTGTTATTTCATGCTCAAACGTCTTATTTGCAATAGGATAGTCTGAAATTTTATATCCTAAATTTTTAAATACAGTAAGGTTAGGTAAAGGGATATAATGGACATTGGTTGCTATATCAACTTCCGCTAATTTTTGAATTATCATATCTCTTTGGTTTGCAGAAATATCCGTTATGCGAAGCGGATACAGATGATAAGCATTTTCAACATTTGTTTTCTTTGTTTGGAATGGTAGTACAGCCCACTTAAAATGCTGCAAACAAGAACTATACCTGTTAAATACCCTTTTACGTTCCTTTAGTAAGTAATCGTATTTACGGATTTGAGCTAAGGCAATAGCGGCATTAACATCAGGCATATTTATTTTTAGCCCCGTATCTATAACATCATATCTCCATGAAGCAAGTTGAGTCTTTGCAAAGGCATCTTTTGTTTGGCCGTTTAAAGACATTATTTTAAACCAATGCTGCAATTCCTTATTGTTGAAAGGTGCGGGAAGATTAAGGCAAATCATTCCTCCTTCAGCGGAAGTTATATTCTTAACGGCATGGAAACTTAATACTGTTATATCGGATAGGTTTGCAATGGATTTATTATTGATTTTTGCACCTATGGAATGAGCGGAGTCCGAGAGTATCATAATTCTTCCCAATTTTCTTTGGTTATCAGTTGTAGGAGTGAATAATTTCACCACTTCTTGAGAAGTGATTATCTTTTTCAGTTCAGGATAGTTACAAGGGAATCCTCCTAAATCAACAGGGATAATTGCTTTTGTATGTGTAGTTATCGCATTGCGGACTTTGTTCGTGTCAATTGTCATGTCTTCTGCTATATCTACCATTACAGGTTTGCCTCCGGCTTCAATGACTGCCATAGCCGTTGCACAATATGTATAGGCAGGAACGATAACCTCATCTTCATCGGTAAGACCCAACCATTTTAATGCAAGAATTGCACCGCTTGTCCAAGAATTTACGGCATTGCACGCCTGACAATTAAGTAAGTCCTCGGTCGCTTGCTCCAAAGCTTTGACTTTCGGTCCTGTTGTTATCCAACCACTTTTTAAAGAGTCGGTTACTTCTGCAATGACATCGTTGTCTATATACGGAGGAGAAAAAGGAATTTTCATAAAAGTGTATGTTTTGATTTAAAATATTAGTCGTATTGTAAATATTCTTACGGTATATTTGCCATTATAGGAATGTTATTATGATTTGTTAAATTAAAGTCGCACTTTAATTTACTCAAGTGCGACTTTAAAATACTGAGATATCGTTATATTCTCGTTTTTCCGATTTTATATCCCTTAAGTCCGTAAAAACATAAATAGCAATAAGATAACATAGGAATAAGGAAAGAATATTTTATTCCGATTGCATCTGCTAACAGGCCTTGTAAAGGAGGTAGTAATGCACCACCTACAATTGCCATTATCAATAATGAAGATGCCGTTGCCGTTTGTTTTCCCAGTCCGTCAATCGCCAACGTGAATACATTGCCCCACATAATTGAGTTAAACAAACCTATTGCTAAGATGCACCATACGGCAACTTGAGGAGCAGCAATAAATGAAGATATTATAAGTCCTAAATTAACCATCGCAAATATACTTAAACTCAATGCAGGTTTGCCTTTTCCTAAATAGAAAAATATAAAGTTCAAAACAATAAATACGATAAAGAACCACACTTGATGAAATACTAAACCGTGTAATGAATAATTAACAAGGAATATGATAAGGAATGAAGCAACTGCCAATAAAATCATATATATCAGTTTGTTTGATGCCTTTGCGTTGGATAACGATACAGCACCGAGAAATCTGCCTATCATGGCTCCACCCCAGTAGTAACTAAGGAATGCAGAGGCTACATTTTCCGGTTTATTCAACATTTCTTTCATATAAGATACGAAATTGCTGCCTATACTTACCTCAGCACCAACATAAAAGAATATTCCCAAAGCACCTAACAGGACATAAGGCTTCTTAAATATACTTTCGCCTTCCATCGTCTGCTCCTGTCCTTTTTCAGTGTATGCGATTTTTGAAGTATATATGAATACAGTTACTGCCAACAATAGGCAGGCAAGGAATAAATAGGGAATAAACACGGCATCCGTTCCTGTTGCATTTTTTGCAAAATAATTAAAAACAAAGTAACCGCCTAATGCAGGCCCTAATGTTGTTCCCAAACTATTAAACGCCTGTGTCAGATTAAGTCTTGACGATGCCGTTTGTCTGTCCCCTATAATGGAAACAAACGGGTTGGCTGCAATTTGAAGAAATGTCAGTCCGACACCTAATAAAAACAGAGTCATTAAAAATATGGAAAAAGACAGATTCGCTTTAGCTGTCATTGCAAACAAGAAGCAAGCAACAGCGGCAATAATCAGTCCTATTACCAATGTATTTTTATAACCGATTTTAGTTATCGGGTCTTTACCTTTACGTGCGAACAGATAAAAAATAAATGCACCGACGAAATATGCTCCGAAGAATGCAAACTGAACTATATTTGCTTGAAAATGACTTAAAGAATATACACCTTTAAGATAAGGTATCAATACATCATTTAAAGATGTTATAAAACCCCACATAAAAAATAACACCGTTACCGAAATCATCGGCATAAGAGAGGAGTTCTTTTGTTGTAATTGCGAATTAGTGTTTTTCATATTATTATTTGTTTAATTATCTGAAATTACGGTTGCAAAGATAAATGTTTTTTTGCAATATTTGGTTAAATGATGATTTTTTTGATCTTTTACTTGCGATTAAAGTTCTGTTGTTTATCTTTGCAAGATACAATATATAATGTACATCTTCTGATTTTAACGTAAATGTAACTGAATATGATATCCTGCGATGACTGTTACATAAAAGCAATAACTATTTTACGATATAAAGACAAAGATTGCATCAAAGACAGGAAATGAAAAATGATAGTATAAAAAATTTGAAATAATTAATAAAATAAAAAAAATGGAACACATACATAATGAAGTAAAAAACGGATTGGCACCGTGGATTGACGGAAGCTCATCTGTTTTAATTTTAGGAACTCTTCCTGGTGATAAATCCATATCCGAACAATGTTATTATCAAAATCCGAGAAATTCATTTTGGAAAATTATGAATGAATTATTTGAAGATTACAATGAAGATAATCAAAAAGAATTTCTTCTCTCTCATAAAATTGCTCTGTGGGATTGTTTAAAAAATGTTAAACGAGAAGGAAGCATGGATTCAGGAATTCACGAAGAAGGTGAAGAACCTAATGATTTAGAAGCATTATTAAGAAAATATCCGTCAGTGAAAACTATAATTCTTAACGGGAAAACTGAAACACTTAAAAGGTTTGATAAATATTTTTTAAAATTAAGAAACGATTATAAAGTTATTGCTTTAAATTCTACATCTGGTGCTAATTCTTCTATTAAATTTGAAGAAAAACTTGCGGAATGGAAGATTATAAAAAAGTACTTATAATCAGTTGTACCTATACCTATCATATATACTAATGTTTCAATAGTATATATGATAGGTATAGGTATGTATATTTTCTCAACGCTGAATATTCTATTTTTAATAAACTATACAAATAGAATAATCTTTAAATTTCCACTATTTCGTAAGAATATAAGAATTTGAATAAATACAATAAACTATTCTTAAATAATCTAATTACTCAAGTATTATAAAGTATTATTTCTTGAAATGTTGCATTCTATCAGACTGAAGAATTACATAATCAGGCTGATCATAAATTTATTAAGCCTTTTTATTTCTGCTACTTTGCCAAATAATACAGTATATTGTGTTTATTTATGAAAAAAGTTCTTTGTGCTAATTCCGTTAAGTCTTGGATTGTTACTCTGTCATAGTAATCTTTCTCAGTATTAATACGTTCCAATATATCCAAGTGGGCATAATAGGCAAGATTGAGTGCTTTGTCGGTAATCTTTATATTATTGAAAGTGGCATTTGCTCGGTTTTTGTTTTTAACTTTTTGAAATTCTCTCTCACTTGGCGGATTAGAGATAAGATTCTTTAATTCTTGCCAAATCATTTCTTCTCCCTTGTATATATCCACTCCGTCCGACAATTTACCCACTATCATAAACAGACCTTTATCATCATCACCCGAAACGACAGCGTCAATACCCGTGAAGACTTGTTTGTTACGTACCAAGGAATCATACAAACGCGAACTTTTGCCGTTGGACAAAATATCGGAAAGTAAATCAAAAGTATAGAATTGAGAATTTGTTCTTTCACACATCGGGAAAGTAATCATAATAACACTCGTAGGGACATCTCGTTCAACCTTTAATTCTCTGTTCTCAATTTGTAAAGGTTCAGTTGAGTAGGATATTTTTTCTTTTGAGTCGTTTTGAATTTGTCCGAATATTTTTTCCGACAAGGAAAATACATCTTCAGCCTTTATATTGCCCGAAACGGCAAGTATTGCGTTGTTAGGATTATAATATTTTTTGTAAAAATCTCTTACAATATCCAAATCGGCATTCTCAATATGAGAAATATCTTTGCCGATAGTCTGCCATTTGTACGGATGTGCCGTATAGGAAATTTCTCTCATTAATTTATACAAATCACCGTACGGGACATTTAAATATCTTTGTTTAAACTCTTCAATAACTACCTTTTTTTGTACGTCCAAATGTTGTTTATCTATTATAAGATGTTGCATTCTGTCTGCCTCTATATGCAATATTGTTTCCAAATAAATACTCGGAACGGTACAATAAAAATTAGTTATATCCGATGTTGTAAAAGCGTTACTCTCTCCGCCCAAGGAATTGATAAGATTGTCGAAATCAGGAAAGTTCTCACTTCCTGAGAACATCAAATGTTCAAACAAATGAGCAAATCCTGTATGAGATTCGTTTTCATTCTTACTTCCGACTTTATAGAGCAGATTAACGGTAACAAGTTCCGTCATCGTATCCTCATTAACTATAATCTGCATCCCGTTTTTAAGTATTTGTTCTTTATATTGTATCATTATTGTTATGTTATTTCTTATTATCGTTTAGATATTTTTCGTAGAATATTTAATTCTGAATATTACCCATTAGGCAAAGTAATTTATAATCGCAATATTTGCATTTTTCTTCTCCCATTACGGCTTCGTATTTTTCGTTTTGTTTTTTTAACAGCAACGAATCAAGTAATTGCTTTAGGCAATTTTCAAATCGTGCATTTGCCGTTTCATCATAGTAAAATGTCTGCTTGTTATGTTGCCGTGCATCTGCCATTGTTATATTTCTTTCATTCGGATGAGTCAAATACATCAATTCCGGTTTGATTCTTTTCACATCTTTATTATTATAAACAAGATAACAATAAAACAAAATTTCAAAAATATTTTCAAATCCGTCGCTTCGCACTAATGTGTCATCAGGAACAATAAACAAATCCTCAATCTTTTCAAAATTTCTGATTTTTGCTTTACCAGTTTTGTAATCTACAATTCTCAAAACTTTGCTACCGTCCTTTTCCATTACGTAATCCATTCTGTCCAAACGTCCCGAGAAATGTACAGTGTAATTTGCCGTTTTAAAATCATAAGTATATTTTTCTTCACTGCAAAGATACTCAATTTTTTCATCCCTATCGCGTAACCAAACGTCTTTTATGTATTTTTTTATCATATTAAGATGAACTTTATCGCCACATACTCTTTTTTCTTTGGCATTATCTTCTTTTTGGATGTAATCGTTTACAACGGATTCAATGATTTGTTCTACTTCTTCTTCGTTTACATTTCGGTTCTTTAAGGTTTGATAAAATATATTCGCACAATTATGGAAAATATTACCGAAAGCAATTGCTAAATACTTGTCATCTTCAATTTCTTCACGCAAAAATCTTACATTGTTCAAATAAAACTTCTGCTGACAATGAATTAAATTATTTAAAGCCGAAGGAGACAACGTAGATGTACCGTTATTTATAAATTTCATCTCGTTTATATCAAAATAATACTCTCTTTGGTTACCTCTCAAGGTCTTAACTGCAGTTAAATTTTTGTAATTAATTTGTTTATCAGTATTTTTAAGTTCTTTAAATTCCGTTTCTATTTGACGGATAAACCTACTTTTTTCTTTTAATTTGTTTTCACTGCCGACAGTTGTATAAACATAATCTACACGTTTAGCATGGTGCAACAGACGATAGAAATAATAGGCAAAAACTCCTGCCTTACGGTCGGCATTCATCATATTATAAGCCTTTCTAAAAGAATAAGGAA
>JAFUYA010000088.1 GCA_017477025.1 Bacteroidales bacterium
AATTGAAGTATCTGACGGAAAATATTTTTACTGCAATCCATAACATTATATAACAATTCCATAACCTTTAACCGCAAAAGACCTTCGTTAATCTGCGAAGGATTGTCAAAATACGGCGAAAGGGATTTGCAATAAGCAATCAAAGTATCACTCATTTGGCTTACCTTGGCAGTGTATTCCTCTTTCATCGGCGGGATTTGTACATTCTGAGAAGTAAGAAAGTCTTTTATTAGATTATCCTGCAATGCAAAAAGCATACTTTCAAATAATCCTGTTTCGTTGTTACCTTCTTTTATATAGGAAACAGATTGCGATTTCTTTAAAAGTATCATCTCGTTTTTATTTACAACAAACGTTTGATTGCCGCAAGATAAAGTTACCCTGCCGCCTAACACTACATAAAGCAGGTGCTGTTGTAAAAAGAAAGTTCCTCTTTCGCCTGCCGTAACTATGCACTGGTCTATAACAGAGCCGCCATCCAAGACAAGAGAACTTGAAGAGTAATCTCCCGAAACTAATGCCGTTGGAAACTTTATTGTTTTTGCCATAATGTTATTAATAAAAAAGTCTGCAAATTTACATAAAAATTCACAGACTTTTAATTTCGGATTATTTAACAGTGTCGGAGTTTTGGTTATATGCCTTTGCAACGCATTTCCATTCGCCTTTAATCTTCAGAAGTAGCAAAACGTCTGTGAAATCTATTGTTCCGCCCCAACCTTCTTCCAAAACACGGACAACGGCAAGCGTTTCCTCCAATTCCAATACGTCAATACGGGTTTTAAACTCCTTTCCTGCTCCGACAGTATCAACATTCTTGTAAAATTGTTCAATACTTCCGCGTTCAAATTCGCCGTTTAAGAAACCGAAAAGGCAAGCGTCTTCGGTAAATAGTTCTTTGGCATATTTGCTGTTGCCTTCCGCAACGCTGCGTGTAAATTTTTCTGCAGCCTTTACTACTGCGTTGTAATCTTCTATTGAACTTCTCATCTTACTTTTTGTTTTTGTCGTGATAAATCTTGCTTACAATTTTCCATTCTCCGTTTTCACCTTTTGCCAAAGTAAACATATCGTCATAATCAGACAATTTGCTGAAATGAGATTCAATTCTGACAAAAGCAATATCGCCTGCAACGTTCAATTCTCTTAATTCGTAAGAAACTTCCTGCTCTCCCGTTTGTCCCAATGCTTCAAACAATGCACTGATAGGCACTGTTACGATTTTGTTATCTTCAACCCAAGACATCGTTGCATTTTTTGTGAAGGCTTTTTCGCCTAATTCTTTACTGCCTTTACGTCCTGCCTCTGCGTAAAGTTCAACGGCTTTCATAATGTCCGTTTTTTCTTGTTCTGTGTAATTCATCGTTGTTTTATTTTCTGTTTGTTCTGCTTTATTGTCCGTACATTTTTCTTTTTTATCACAATTACAAGACGTAAATGCAACACAGAAAAACATCAGACATACAATTAAATTTTTCACTTTGCAAAATTACAACCGTTAGATGAGGTATAGTTGGCAAAAAAGTCCAAGTTATCTGTCTTTTAAGTCCAAAAACAATGATAAATTCACAAAACACATCGCAGTATTGCTTTTCAACGTTTCCTTTGACACATTGAATTCTGCACAGCACTAAAACGTGTTTATAATGTTTTCCAAATATAGTTTAATATACTGAAACTCTGCATCCGGAGACTACCGTGCAGACAGTTCTTTCTCAAGTTGCTCTATTTTTTGCAGATGTTTTCTGTATCCTTCGCTGTTCGGATTGAACGGACGGTGATTTTTCATCAGGTATAATTTGTAATACTTTTCGTTTATTTCTCTTGTTGATGCAGAAAAGTAAGTTTGGGAGAACTCGTTCCAAATATAATCTACTGCCGTCTCGTTTATATGTACCAAATCCCGTGCATAGAAACGATAATCTCTCAAACAATCCATTACAATCTCGTAAGCAGGGAAGTAGTCTGCAAAATGCTCGTCGGCAGTGCAATTTTTTCCGTTCTTTATTATTTTGTCTATTGCCAAATGCAATACGGCTTTGGACAGTTTGTTGTCATAGAATCCTTCTTTTATGTGTCTTACGGGAGAAACGGTGAAAAGGCAGTGCTTAACCTTAAATTCTGACGATTTGATGCACTTGATCATATTGTTAAGAGAGTTTTCCGTTTCATCAATCTGCAAGAGTCTTCTGCTTATTTCCTGTTGCGGAACTTTGTGGCAGTTAGCCATAAGATAACCGTTGCTTTTATACCAATAACTCCATGCAGTACCTAAGGTTATGATGATTACGGATGTGTTTTTCAAGAAATCACGGGTGTGTTTTACGATGCTGTTAGCAAGATCAAGACATTTTTCTTCGGTTTCTCCTCTGATGTCGCCGTGAGCAGCGAAAAGATAGTAGAATTCTCCGCTTTTGATAACGTCTTTTTCGGTAAATGCTTTATTTTCCGCCACTCTGATGATCAAATCAGCAATACTTAAGGGGTTGTATATGACACCGAACGGATTTTTCATAACGTTAAACCCGTTGTTGATAAGTTTGTTGCCTATTTCATCGGTAAAACATGAGCCTGCAAGCAAGATATTGTCCTGATGCGTGATTTCCCAATTTGATTTTGCAATTTTAACGTCGGTAAAAAGGCTGTCTTTCTCCATAGTTTCAATTTCTGCGGTTGCTTTGTATGATATTTTGATTACAAAATTACAAATTATTTTTGTTTCATTTGTTTTCGATGCGAAAACTTCTTAAGATTCTTATGAAAACATAAAAGATAATTTTGTAATCACACAGAATAGTTTTGAAAAGTGTGGAAAAATTTTTGTCAGGACGGTTCAAAAAAGATTTCAGACGGTCTGAAATGTAGTTTTGAACCGTCCAAAATATAGTTTCAGACCGTCCTGACAAAAATGTTTTTAATGAATTCAAAAAAGTTATTAATGATTTCAGAATTGTTTTCATTGATTTCAAAAAAATAAATCGGACAACACTTCATATTGTCCGATTTATTCATTTAATACTCAATCAAACTATATCTTAATGCTTTTATCCGTCGTATTGTTCCGTTGTTTGCTCACCTGACGGTTGGGAATTGTCATCGGAATCAAAGTTTTCCGTCTTTTGTTTCTTAACCTGTTTGTTCTGATAAAACTTTCCGAATTTGTATCTTACGGAAAATCTCCAATAAGGCATCTCTCTTTTTCCCCAACTTTCCTGTTTGTAGTTAAGGTATTCGCTTTCGTTGTGCCAAATGGAGAAATTACGGAAGTTGCATGACAGAGAAACGTTCAGTTTTTTGTCGAAAAAGTCCCTACCTAAGGAAATATCAAAATTTTGCCAGCCTGTACTTCTGCCGAAAGCGTTGATATTTGCCGAATAATACATAAAGAAGAAAGAAAGTCTTATATCATAAGGAAGAGTTCCGAAGGCGTTGGCAGAAAAATTATAGGTAAAGCCGTCATTTGACACATTGACATTATTGTTTGTACTTTTGACACTGGAATAATTCAATCCGCCGTTCAAACTGAAGTACCAACTCATTCCGATTGATTTACTATAGGACAGATGAGCGGAAACACGGTCGGAAGTTCCCAGATTGATAGGGTAGGAAATCAAAGCCAATTCATTGTATGTGATACCGTAAGAGTCATCCATAGGAACGGTCAGAGTTTCGCGATTGTTGTATGAATGAGAGTAGGATACAGTCGGGAAAAAGACGAAATCGGAGGAATAGGACATGGAAACGCTGTGCGTATATGAAGGTTCCAAAGCGGGATTTCCGGTAGAATAGCTGTAATCATTGTTTTTCTGAATGAAAGGATTCAATTGATTTGACCAAGGACGGGAAAGACGGTAGGAATAGTTGATTCCGATTTCTTTGCTGTCCGAAAATTTCCAGCCTAAACGCAAATTAGGGAAGATATTAAAGTAATGCAGTTCATTAACGGTATCGGTTGTAACCTGTTTTCCTTTTGTGTTGGTCTGTTCAGCACGAATACCCAATCGAACGGACAATTTGCGGTCAAAAAATTTGTTTGTAACGGATGCATACAAAGAGTTTATATTCTCAGTATATTTGAAACGGTTGCTTTCATTCGGATTATTTACGTAAGCAGTACCGTTGTGCAACAAGGATGTATAGTCGCGGTCGGAATAGTTATAATTGGTTTTCAAACCAGCTTCAAATCTGTTGCCTTTACCCAAAGGTTTGTAGTAATCTATGCGGAAAGCAACGTTATGTGAGGTATTGTCATTTTCTCTTTTGTAACCCTGACGGCGATTAAGGAACTCTTCATCCCAAACCGAGCCGTCATAGTAAGAAATTTCGGAAAGAGATGATGAAATGGAATTATTAGTCGAATAATCCAAGTCTGCTGAAATCTTAGTATCGTCTACAGATAGTTTTTTTACGTAACCCAATGCCAAATTGGCCCTGTTACCGTCATTTTTCGAGCCGGAGGAGGTGCGGTATAAGGAATCGGTTTGAAAATAATTATCATTGTGAGAAATAAGAGTTTGAGAAGTAGTCTGTGTATAAGGACGATTGTTCCAGGAATACCTTGCATCGAAAGAAAGTGCGGAAGTCGTATCCAAAGAATAAGAAGCGGAAAAATCAAAAGAGTTGTTGTGAGATCTGTTCTTTCTTTCTCCCGAATAATTACGGAAGAAACTTGTGTCATTATTCTTCCACTGCCATCGGTAAGAGGAATCGGCACGGTCTTTCTGCCCGTCGAAATTGTCATTGTGGGAATAACCGCCCGAAATAATCCATTTGTCGTTTACAAAATTCAGTCTGGCTCCCTCTCTGAAAGAATAATTGTATTTGTCTTTGAAACCGATGTTAGCATTAAGGCTTCCGTTGATTCCGTAGTTTTGGGCTTTTTTCATTTTAATGTTAATGATGCCGGCAGTTCCCTCAGCATCATAGCGTACTCCGGGATTTTTCAATACTTCATAGGAATCAATCATCTCGGGTGTCATACTTTTGAGCATGTCTTTCACACCGTCCCAGTCCATCTTCAATTCTCTACCGTTGTATTGGAACTGGACTCCGCTTTGTCCGTTCAATGTAATGTTTTCCTCGTTATCCAGCATAACTCCGGGGACAAGGCGTAATAAATCAAAAGCAGTGGAAACCATTCCTGCCATATTATCATCGACATTAACCGTCATCTTATCGTCATCAATCTCGATACGTTTGCGTTGTGCAACAATCTGAACAACTTCCAACTCATCAAGTTGCTCCATTAGGATTTTATCCAAGTCAATATCCGTTCCTTTCACGAATTGTGAGGAAGAAATTTCTTTGCGATAAGTTTTATACCCTACGTATGAGATTTTAAGGATAAGATCCCTTTTTTTGATGTTTTTGAATGTGAAACTGCCGTTTTCATCTGTTGTTTCACCTTTATAAATACCGACAGTATCTGTTTTATATTGCAAAATGCAGTTGGCGAACATCAGTTTTTCTCCGCTTTCTTTATCTTCGACCGTACCTTTAATATTAATACGTTGCGAAAATGCAACCAAACTGAAACATATTGCAACAACGAATAAGAAATGTTTTTTCATAGATTTTTGAAAATTATACTTTGTTTGACAAAATATCTGAAAAGAAGTTTAAATTATTTATTATGCCTGACTTTCGTAAAAATAATGCTAATCATTTGACTTTTCAGAATTGGAAATAAATAAAAGGCTGGATTGCACTGCTTTTTGACTGTACCAATATGAATACTACTAATACTGCTGTGATAATTTTGCACCATAGAGGTGCAGATATAAACTTATCACGGTAAAGCAATTTGAAATTTTTCGGAAGTATATGTACCGTCAATGCGAATAAAGCGACGGAAAGAGGTTTCCAATATGCTGAAAATACAGTTCCGAGTTGGGAAAAATCCGACAAGAGGGCTTTATTTATAACTTGTATTGCTAAGTTCCAATTGTCTGCACGGAAGAATATCCACAGAGTGTTTACTAAATGGAATGTAATAACTGCCAATATAAATTTGCCGATGATTTTTTTTGACATCCCGTCCGTTAATGGTTTTAGCAGTTTATCAACTATCAATAACAATCCGTGCATTCCGCCCCAAAATACGAATTTTATATTTGCTCCGTGCCAGAAACCGCCCACTAACATGGTGATCATTAAGTTTAGGTATTGCCTTATTTTCCCTTTTCGGTTGCCTCCTAAAGGAATATAGATGTAATCTCTTAACCACGTTGATAAAGAAATATGCCATCGGTGCCAAAAGTCACTTATGGTGAGAGCTTTGTAAGGAGAATTGAAGTTCATAGGTAAATGAAATCCGAAAAGTAGAGAAACTGCGATGGCAATATCGGTATATCCTGAAAAATCGCAATATATTTGTATTGTATAACCATAAGTTGCCAGTAGATTTTCTATGCCCGTGAAGGCATCAGGTGTAGTGAAAACTCTGTCCACAAAATTGATTGAGATGTAATCCGAGACGAATACTTTTTTTATTAAACCGTTAAGTATTAAGAATATTGCCAACGAAAAATCAAATTCAGTCAGTTTCCATTTTTCTTCCGTTTGAGGCAAAAAAACATCAGCCCTTACAATAGGACCTGCAACCAATTGAGGAAAGAATGTTAAATAGAAAGCGAAAGACAGGAATGAAATTTTTCCGTGCAATCTGTTTTTGTATCTGTCAACAAGAAAGCTGACAGCTTGAAACGTATAAAATGAAATACCTACAGGAAGAATTATCTTATCTACGGAAAATTTTGTCCCGAATGTATTGTTTGCAAACAAACAGAGATAATCTTTCGGAATAATAGTTGAGGATGTTCCTGTATTTATAAGATCTATAATAAAGTATGTGTATTTGAAATAGAGCAGAAAAGCACAATCAAGGAATATTGCCGAGAATAGCAGAAATTTTTTTATACTCCGTTTGTTTGTTTTCTCAATCCACAAAGAAAATAAGTAAGTCAGGACAGTTGTGGTTAAAAGAAGAATAACGAAGTTCCCTGAAGATTTATAATAAAAAAAGAGTGAAACGAAAAGCAACCAAATATGAGAAGCCTGTTTATTATTTTTAACGGCTGCAAATATGGACAGAACGAACAAAAGAAAGATCCAAAAATATATTGAAGTGAAAAGTAACGGATTGTTTGGAGTATAGGCGAATATATTCATTATTATTTTGTTCAGTGTTATGAAGTAAGAGATATCAAATGCAGGATTTTTCTATATTGTATCGGTTTATGACGGACTGTTTTCCGAAAAGAGAAAATCCCTATATTAAATACAGGATTTTCTCTTTGTTTACTTGCTTGTATAATATAAACTCTTCTTTATTTTTTCAACAAGCGTTCTATTTCTTTCTCTAAATCTTTAGGCTCAACCATAGGTTCAAATCTCTCAATAGTCTTACCGTCTTTGGAAATTAGGAATTTACCGAAATTCCATTTGATTGCATTGCCTTTATCAAAGCCGGTACCTAATTTTTGATGGATTTTCTCCAATTGTTGTCCGAATTCTTCTCCGCCTTTAGGGTATCCGTTGAAAGGAGCTTGTGCTTTGAGGAAAGTGTATAAAGGACTCTCATTCTCACCATTGACATCAATTTTGTCAAATAAAGGGAATGTTACGTCATACGTGCCGGAGCAAAATTTTTGAATATCCTGATTGGTTCCGGGTTCCTGACCTCCGAATTGATTACATGGGAAAGCAAGGATTTCAAAGCCTTTCTTATGGTACTTCTTGTAAAGTTTTTCCAAACCTTCATATTGAGGCGTCAGACCGCACTTGCTTGCGACATTGACAATCAAAAGAACTTTGCCTTTATAATCTTTCAATGAAACGTCTTTACCGTCAATGTCTTTTACCGTGAAACAATAGATGCAATCTGGTTTCTCACAGCATGACTTTGCCTGTTCAGCCCTCACACCCTTGCGGTCGCAACAGGATCTGCTGTTTTGGGCTAAACTAATAAATGATACACTGCAGAATATTGCAGTCATAACTGAGAATAAAGCAATTTTTTTCATATCCTATAAGTTTAAAAATTTCTCAATATCGTTTTCCATAGACTCCGGAGCAATCATACTTTCGTAGCGTTTAACCGTTTTTCCGTCTTTTGCGACAAGAAATTTTGTAAAATTCCAACGAATGTTATCTCCTTTGTCAAATCCGTCCTTCTGTTCGCGATGGATAGCATCTAATTGCTCACCAACTTCTTTATTAGGATAACCTTCAAACGGAGCCTGTTTTTTAAGGAAAGCAAATAAGGAGTCTTCATTTTCTCCATTTACATCAACTTTCTGACTCATTTTGAAAGTTACACCATAATTGATAAGGCATCCTTCTTGTATATCTTTACTTCCTCCAGGTTCCTGTCCTAAAAACTGATTACACGGGAAACCGACTATAACCAAGCCTTTGTCTTTATACTTTTTGTAAAGATTCTCCAAACCTTCGTATTGCGGTGTAAATCCGCATTTACTTGCCGTATTTACCACTAAAATGACCTTGCCTTCATAGTCTTTGAAAGAAATTTCTTTTCCTTGAAGACTTTGCATTTTGTATTCAAAAATTGTATTCATATTATTTTGTCTGTTAAAATTAGGATTCGTTATGTTTTTGATTGAATGTACTATAAGAGTATGTCAGAACGTGTATCCAAGTGTTATATAGTTAGGAGATCCGTATTTATGATATTCATTGCGAGCATAATTAAGCGTAAAGTTTTTCCACTTAATTCCCAACCCGTATGAGATTCCTGCGAGAGAAAACGCATCATCAACATGCATCTCCTGGTGTCTTCTCCATGAATAACCTACTGATAAATACCAATTATTGGAAGGAGCTATGTCAAGAGCAAACTGCAGGTGTCTGAATCCTTTGTCCATGAAAGCGGAAAATTTGTTTTCCTTATCAACCGTTCCGTCAATGGAGACACGATCACGAGCGTTTAGTTTATCGTTCTCTCTTATGTTCCATTTTGTCAG
>JAFUYA010000089.1 GCA_017477025.1 Bacteroidales bacterium
ATGGAGAAAAGCGGACACACAAGAGGTTCCACTGTTGATTTGACTTTGTTTGATATGACGACAGAAAAAGAAGCGGATATGGGAGGAACGTTTGATTTCTTCGGAATTGAGTCCCACCCTGACTACAAAGAAAACCTTACTCTGTCGCAATACTCCAACCGTATGTTACTTCGCAACGTTATGATTAAATACGGTTTCAAGCCTTTGTCTTCCGAGTGGTGGCATTTCACACTTCAAGACGAGCCATTCCCCGAAACTTATTTTAATTTTGATGTAAAGACGTTATAAAATTTCTTGTTAAACTCTTCAAGTGAGGGTTCTCTTAGCAGAGGTGTGGCATCAAAATCATAATTTAAGGAAAGATATTTTGTAAATTCCTTCATCTTGTTAAGAATTGTGATTTCGTTGTAGTGATATAAAGATTCTGCAAAATTTTCCTGTAAACTGCGTAAATAAAGTGGCAACATTTCCTGCTTATTATAAGGAATACCCCTTATGTCTGCACACAAAAACGGATTTTTCAATATTCCGCGTCCGATCATCCAATGCTTTATATACGGAAAAAGCGTTTTCAAACGAGTGAAATCTCTTACCGTGAAAATATCTCCATTGTATATTATTGTATGTTTAATATTCATGGCAAAATATTCAAACGCCTTTAAATCCGTTTCTCCTTCGTATTGTTGCTCTTGAGTTCTCGGATGTATGATTACGGATTTTAACGGGTACATATTAATCACAGGCATAAGTTTTTCTAAATCCGAAGAATCCTTTATACCTAAACGTACTTTTATGCTTATTTGTAAAGAAGTATTTTCAAAAATTACGTCAAAAATTCGTTTAATCAACTCCGTTTCTTTCAATAATCCCGAACCTCTGTGATGAGATACTATATCTTTTTTGGGACAACCCATATTAATATTAATTTCCCTGTATCCGAACTGCTGAATAATCTTTGCACATTCAAGGATTTGATCAGGATCGTTACCTAATACCTGTGGAACTACAGGTATTAGATCTTTGTTTTCTGCAGGCGAAATATCTTTGTATTGTATTGCGGACGGATTCTGTGCATTGGCTGAAACAGAAATAAATGGCGACACTGCATAATCAATATTTTCAGGAAAAAAATGAGAAAACGTCTTCCTGAAAAACAAACTTGTCAAATTTTGCATAGGAGCCAAAACAAGTTTGTCCTCATTGGTGAAAAGTGAATAATTAAAGACTACGGTATCCTGTGTTTTTTGTTTCGGAACTATTGCTTGTATGCCCATAACCGTATTATTAGTAATTACCCGTATAGGAAACTGCGTTGTTTATAAAGGAAACGAAATCGTAAGTTTTCCTAAATTCTTTTGCAACAGCCTTTACAATATCTTTTTGCATCAAAAACTTATCATCAATATCCATTTCCAAAAGTTGTGCTTTCAGTTTAATGTATTCATCATACTTTCCACTCGGAATTTCTTTGGGAAGTTTCTTCAGTGCAGGCTCATTGCAAAGATAAAAGCCTTTCGCTTTTTTGATTGTTTTGATATACTCTTCTCCGTTAGTAAAAATCTCTTCGCGTATAGACCTTAACATAGGATTATCCGGCATATAAGTTCCTGCACATAACAGAGAATGAGTCGGCATTGTCAAAGTTGCGAGTACTTCTTTGCTTTTATTCCCGCTGTCATCCATAATTTCGGAATTTTCCGTTATTTCATCAGGTTCGATATGGAAATAATATCCAGCCCATAAGGACTTTTTGCCTTTAGGACACACATATACTCCGAAATGAGTCTTATACGGTGATTTATCTTTGGAAAAACGCGTATCTCTGTAGAATCTATAAACACAATCAGACAATGTCAAGTGACGACATGAAGCATCAAATTTCTGAATCTCCGTCAAAATACCTTGTGCAATGTTTTCAAACTTTTCTTTTGCGTTTAAATACAAATCTTTATTTGCATGAAACCATTCTCTGTTGTTATTGACCTTGACAAGTCTTAAAAAATCAAGTATATCTTTCATTTAAAATTTCTCCTTTTTGCTTGCAAAGTTACAAAAACTGCTTAATCTACACGGAGGATTATGCAATTTTATTCAAATTCATAAAAGAAATACAATTCTTTACTGATGTTATATATACATTTTCAATAAAGAATTGTATTAAAACTTTTATTACAGGTTGTTATTCAGAAATCTTACATTATAACTTAAATTCCGTTTGATGAATATTAAATTCCTTTTTCAGAATATCAACATAATCCAACTTTTCCCAAGTATAAAACTCTACTTCTTTAGAAATTTTCTTGCCGTTCTCTACAACTTCAACCTTTTTCTTATAAGGCGTTCTCCCGAAGTGTCCGTATGCTGCGGTAGGAAGGAAAATAGGATTTTTCAAACCTAATCTCTCAATTATAGCATAAGGTCTTAAATCAAAGATTTTTAATAATTTTTGTGCAATTTCACCTTCCGACAATTTAGTATGGTTAGTAGTGAAAGTATCCACATACAAACCTACAGGTTCTGCAACACCTATTGCATAGGCTACTTGGACCGATACCTCATCGCAAATACCTGCTGCAACCATGTTTTTAGCCACATGACGCATAGCATACGCAGCACTTCTATCTACTTTGCTTGCATCCTTACCGCTGAATGCTCCTCCTCCGTGTGAGCCTTTTCCTCCGTAGGTATCTACAATTATTTTTCTGCCTGTTAATCCTGTATCGCCGTGAGGTCCGCCTATGACAAATTTTCCCGTAGGATTGACAAGTAATCTAAAATCCTGTCCGAACATTTCTTTTACTTCCTTTTTACGTTGCTTACTTGCTATACGAGGAAGCAGTATCAAGCGAATATCTTTTTCAATCTGTTTGATACTTACATTATCATCGTGCTGGGTTGATACAACTATTGTATTGATTGCCACAGGTATATTATTATCATCATACTCTATTGTAACCTGACTTTTAGCATCGGGACGCAAATAAGTCATCATGATACCTTCTTTACGAATCCGTGCAAGTTCATGTACAATCTGGTGAGCAAGAACCAAAGGTAAAGGCATATAATCCTCAGTGTCTTTGGTAGCGTAACCGAACATCATCCCCTGATCTCCTGCCCCTTGCTCCTCAGGAGTCTTTCTATCAACACCTTGATTGATGTCGGGACTTTGCTCATGAATAGACGAAAGGACTCCGCAACTGTCAGCGGAGAACTGATACTCTCCTTTGGTATATCCTATATCGCGTATAACATTACGTGCCACCGTTTGAACATCCACATAACTCTCGCTTTTAACCTCTCCGCTTAGGACAACCATTCCCGTTGTTACCAAAGTTTCACAGGCAACTCGTGAGTTAGGATCCTGTCTTAAGAATTCATCTAATAAAGCATCTGAAATCTGATCCGCAATCTTATCGGGATGTCCTTCCGATACGGATTCAGATGTAATAAATCTTGACATTTCTTTTAACTGTTTTAAATTGTTTTTAATTATAAAACCGGTGGAAAAAGAATTTGTTTGATTTCTGTTTGAATAAAAGGATTCATGTTTTAGCATTCTTTTATTGTGGTTGCAATCAATTCAAATCTATCCACATTATGGATTGCAAAATTAAAACATTATTTTAATATAAAAGCAAAAAAACGATAAATTTTGGAATAATTATGTTTCCAGAAATTTTTACTTTAAATGTTTATCCGTAATAAGCAATGAATTGAATATACTTCTTTTCAAAATTTTCTCAATGATTTCTTTCAAAAAGTGCGTGTTTTCTGCAATTTTTTTAATGATTTCTGCAAAATTCACAGACATTTTTACAAAGTTTTCTTTATTACTAAAAATCAGTCTATTAAAAACACCTCTACTATATAGAATCGGAGTCTGTCGAATAATTTAAAGTCAAAATAACTAAGATTGAAATGTTAAAATAAATAATTCGTAAGCATGTCGTATAATTATTACTAATCCGAAACAGGCAATACCATTGTCGGAAATCTAAAACCGACTATTTTTATTTTGAATATATTTTCACTTGATCAGGTACTACCCGACTGATTTCAATTATTACAGAAAGAATTACACCTTTTGCTGTGATAATTTTATTAATCACCTCACAAAAGGTGTATAATCTTTTATTGGTAAAATAATTATCTCCGTAAATTCAGGCAAACAGCAACGTTATTCAATATCAAACAACGCTACAATTTTCTCAAGCCACTGCTTATCAGTATCATCAAAGGTATTTAATTCCTTGCTGTCAATGTCAAGAACGGCAAAGATTTCCTTATTTCTGAAAACGGGAACGACAATTTCGCTCTTAGATAAAGAAGAACATGCTATATGCCCGTCAAACTTATCAACATCGGGAACTATCAAAGTTTTCTCCTCCTGCCAAGCAGTACCGCAAACACCTCTACCCTTTTTGATTCTTGTACATGCCAGAGGTCCTTGAAAAGGAGAAAGAACCAACTCTCCGTCAATAACTCTGTAAAAGCCTGTCCAAAAGAAATTAAAAGTTTCATGCAACATGGAACAAACGTTTGCCATATTGGCAATCATATCTCGCTCTGCACTCAACACGGATTTGATTTGAGGAAAAAGATTTGCGTATTTTTCTTCCTTTGTTGAACCTTCTATTATAAGATTTTCAGCCATAATTTTCTCAATTGTTAATATTATAACTTACACTATTTGATTTTACGCTTATAAGTTACAAACTGATACCTCAAATTACTTTTTTCATCAGTAAAAATATCGCTTTCAGTTTCAATTTGCCAAATATTCATATCTATTTGAGGAAAGAAAGTATCTGCATCGGGGTATTCGGCAAAAACCTTTGTAACATAAAGCCTGTTGCACAAAGAAAGAAATTCCTTATATATTGTTCCGCCGCCTATAATAAATACTTCATTGTCATATTGCGGCAGATTTCTCACTTCGTCTATGCTATTGAGAACCTTAACGTCCTCAAATGCAAAACTTTTATCCGTCGTTACAACAATATTTTCTCTTTTCGGCAACGGTTTCACTTGTAAAGACTCCCAAGTCTTACGTCCCATCACAACAGGATGCCCTTTGGTCGTATTCTTAAAAAACAACATATCGTTGTGTATATGCCAAAGCAGATCGCCGTTACGCCCTATAGCATTATTTTCTGCAACTGCTACTATGATGTTAAATGTATTCATATCTTTATTATACTGCAACTTCGGCTTTAATATGAGGATGAAACTGATAATTCTCTATAACAATATCTTCGTAGTCAAAATCGTAAATACTTTTGA
>JAFUYA010000090.1 GCA_017477025.1 Bacteroidales bacterium
CCAAATTATAAAAGAAGCCGTAAAAGCAGTTGGGTTAAATCCTGATAGAATTTCGTGTCATACGATGAGGAAATCAAGGGCTTTAAGGATTTATAAACAGACGGGTGATATTGCACTTGTAATGAAAATGCTGAACCATTCATCTCAAGCAGTTTCACTTCGCTATCTTGGCATTGAACAAAACATAATGGATGAAGTAAATTTGGGATTGGTATTATAAAAACTACAATACTGGTGTTTATCTAATAGTATTCGCATTGCCTTTTTCGTTATCTATGAAAAAAGCATTAAGAAGGTCAGCATCAGATTTGAGATGCTTAATAATTGGGGTGATGTTGTATAGTTCTTCAATTTCTAACTGATTAGAACAGAAGTAATCAAGAACAACAGCCATGTTGTAAACATTCTCTGCCCATTTGCTAATATTTTTGAAATCCTTTTCGGGGATAGTATAATCTTCTGTCATAATACCTCCTTATGCAGAAGATATCATACCGCCAACGCAAAATATATGTCACCTTCCCCATAAATCTTTACAGTGGGACACAAGATTTATTTGTTGATTCATTATTTAGAGGAATTAAAATTCCTTTATTTGGGTCATGTTGATATATAAATCTAACTTTTGCCATTACTTCTTCTTCGCCAATAATAGAGTCAATATTATTCATTAGCCTTTCTTGTGCTTCCTCATCGTGATAATAAATATTTATCCGAGAATGTTGATTGGCAAGTAAAATATGCTTTAAAATTCTTTGATCAGTAGAATCAAGAGAGTGACCAATAATGTGAAAAGTTATTTGTCTATTATGTTCTTTTATAAGTTCTAACAAGGTTTGATATGCTTCAATCGTCCCAAACTTATGTCTTTGATTATGTTTTTTAAATATATTAAAATCTTTAGAAATTATACCGTTATAACGTTCAAATCCGTGCGTGCCAAGAACAAGATTACATTCTTCACCTGAACTAACTTTCCCATGTACATAAACGGGTTTAATGTTTAAATCACAGTATCCGCTGAATTTGGATCTATAGAATCTTTCACAAGTATCTGTATAATTAAAGTTTAAAACGTGTACGTCTTTACTCCCTTCATTAACTCCGATAGATTTTAATGATAGTTTTAAATTCGGTTCTGTTTGTATGGGTTCTAAAACCTCTTTTAGCAAATAATCATTAAATAATTTTGTAAATTCTCTTAACTGCTCATACAAAAAATTCACAACCCCTCTTGGGGTTTCAAAGTAAATCATTAGTTGTAATTCATTATGTTCACTTAATCTTGTGTAACCTTTTGGAGAAGTTGCAGAGCCAAGTGGTTCTATAAGGTATTTTTCAATGTTGTAAAAATCGAAACTATTATTCCTACAATTAAAGGTAAACATTCTTTGAGAATTTAAGGTATTTATCATCGGGAGTTTAGAAACATATAGTATTACCTTGTATATTTCTTCTTCTAAATCTATCCATTTTTCGCCCATTTTTTGTTGAACACTTAAAAAGTGTCTAATCCACAAGTTGTTATAAAATCTATCTGTTGGTATATATACAGCAACTCTATTAAACAGTCCTTGACAATACTCTAAAAAATCACTATATTTAGTTTTTAAACCATGTGCTATATCAAATCCATTCCCTAAAATCAAAATATCCATAATTTTAATCAACCATTAATTCCATTTTCTCTAATATAGTTTATAAATGCACTACACATTACAAGCATAAATTTTGCATCGGCTTTGGTCGGGGGTGTCGTTCCATCCATTAATGCATGCCTTATGCCATCTTCGCCATTCGTGTAATGATATATTTTTTCAAGACCTTGCTTTAACTGAGAATTAAAAACAACTCCTTTCGATTCAAGTTTTTTTAAGGCTTTATCAAGTGTACTTTCGCCAGTTATGTTTCTACAGAACGCTTCTACCGCACTTATTGCTTCCTTTATTGAATTTCTATAGTCAGGATTTTGTCTGTCTGATAAATGTTCCAATGCTTGTCTTATATGTTCATCAACATTTTTTATGTTTGTATTTGCCGATTCTTCTATTTCTTGTATCTCAACATCCGAAGTGATTTCGGTAATAAATTTATCTACAAATCTATATGCGCAATTTTCTCTTATAAAAACATTATTTACATCTTTTACGAAATTGTGTTTTTCATATAACGAGGCTAATTCTAATATATCAAAAATTTTAAACCATTCTCCATTAATAAATATATTTTTTAAAAATGAGTAGTCTGGATAACTACTTCCTATTGTATAAGTATAAGGAAAATCATCTGAACAATTCCTTAAATAATCGCACCAAATTAATTCCGCAAATTCTAAGAATCTTGCACTACCTAAATATTTTTTTAATTCACATATTAAATTCCACAAAAGATTTCTAGTACCTGTTTCTAAAGAACCTTTTTGTAGTTTTATTTCTTCGACAAGATTGTATCTCCGTGAAAATATTGCCATTAATTATCCTTTCTTTAACTTATCTACAATAGCTAACAGTTCTTCGACTTTGGTGACGATACGTTGTTGTTCGGCAAGTGGGGGTAATGGTATCATAACCTCTCGAATAGTATCCATTGATAAACTCGGTTGTGCAGTTGCTTTTAAAAATTTAAATACTTCTTGTTTTCCATAATTTGATAATAAATAATACATAGCATACCTGTTATCAATATTATTATGCTGATTATAGAATTCAATTTTTGCTACATTTGGTGCTAAATGAAATCTACTATTTTTATCAAATATTGCTACATCTCCTATTCCTGCACCAATAAACGTCATAAGCAAGCAAGGTTTTGTTAAGGCACTTCTTTCTAACATTTCTGAAGTATCAGTATCTATATACTTTAAATTTGCTAAATTTAAACTAAAAGGTTTTACATTTTGAGCCCTAATTACAGGTATTTCACCACTATCTTGTAAATTTATGTATTTGGTATATTCAAACCCAGCAAGTTTTGTTACAAATGCTATATTCCGTATTTTAGTCCACTCCCAAGAATTGGGAATTTGAAATGGTATTTCATCTTCTGTTATCGGTGGGAGGATTTTTTCTTTTTTGATTTTGCCGTCTTTGATTAGTTGTTCTTTTTCGGCTTTAATTCGGTTTAAAAGAACTGAGGCGGGTTCGTCTGAGGGGTTTTGCGGGACTAATTTCCCCTGAACTGCGTGTTGTAGGATTGATTGCTTAATCTTATCAGGCAAGGTTGAATTAAGTTTAGAAAGTTTTTCTTCATTCTTCCCGTATTCTTCAACTAACGGAAGTATCTGCTCCAACTTCTCAACAATCCTCTGTTGCTCTGCAAGTGGAGGTAACGGAATAATAGAATTTCTTAATTGTGTCTTGCTAAATTTCGGCATTGCAGTTCCTGCGGTAAAAGATTTAAGCAAATCTTGACCATATGAAGACAGGATTATATATTTAAAGAATGTAGTCATTAAGGGATTTAAGCACTTTACAATAATAGAATTAGGAGCAATACTCATAGGTCTATCTAAATTGGGAATAATAAAGACCTTACCTATCGAAGCTCCGATATTACTTAGCATTAATTCTCCACCATACAATTTTGATTTTGATAAGTATTCATAACTGCTTTTATCTATGTATGTTAAATTTGTGGAAAAATTTGTTGAAAAATCTTGAGTTTTAACTAAAATTGCATAATTTTCGGTTTTATATGTATTAACATTATTCCTCAATGATGCAAAACTACCATTTGCAACATAATCCGTAGAATATAATGTTGCATCATTAAATCTTACCCACTCCCAACCTTTTGGCAATTCGTATGGGATTTCATCTTCGGTTATTGGTGGCAGAGGTTTTTCTTTTTTGATTTTACC
Organism: Bacteroidales bacterium; assembly: GCA_017477025.1. Classification (GTDB taxonomy): domain Bacteria; phylum Bacteroidota; class Bacteroidia; order Bacteroidales; family P3; genus Scybalousia_A. The sequence continues at coordinate 3,860 of JAFUYA010000090.1, forward strand.
GTCTTTAATTAGTTGTTCTTTTTCAGTCTTAATTCTTTCAAGCAGAATTGACGCAGGTTCATCATTCGGGTCTTGTTCAACCAACTTTCCCTGCATTGCATATTGTAATATCGCTTTTTTTAAAGTTTCCGCTTTCATTTATTATTTTTTCCAACTATTACTTAGCCCTGTAATCCAACTTGATAAATCATTTGGATTATGTTTTGCACTATCCTCAATTTTCATGTTTACTATTTCGTCTGCACATGTTAAATCTTGTTTATATCTTTGCATTATTAAAATACTCAAATGAATACATAACAAATGAGCAAAAAATATTACATCATTACATGTGTCATTAATGGCTGTTGCCAGAGAATTAATTCTGGTATCAAATGATTTTTTATCAACTGTAGTGCTGTCAAATTTTTGTAAAAAAGTCTTGTCAGATAATATATCAATAAATTCTTTAATAACACTATCCAATGCAATAGAATGATGTATTAACATATACAAAACAGTTAATAGTGATGAATTCTCATTTATAATAAATGAATAATCGTCAATCGTAATTGAAAAATTATATGATGCATATGGTGGTCTTCTGTATAGTGTTGCATAATCATTATTTTTTATAGCAGCAATCCTTGGGGCAGCATACCTATTTTTGTAATCCAAAAGGTTAATTAAATACTTTTCTGTAAAATGATATAAATATATGGACTTATTTATATTATTCTGTCGTTCTTCATCTTTTCTTCGTTTATCTGTTAATTTTGTACCCAAAAATACACCACCAAAACCTGCCGCCAATGTAGCCAAAGCACCTCCTAACGGAATTAATATATCCTTTAGTAAAGAGGTTTGTTGTGCCATATTCATTGTTATATTAAATAAACTATCCAATATTTACTCCTCCAAGCATTGATTTAATTTGAGCCAATACATTATCTATATTTTTATCAAGCTCAGCCCTCTGTTTTTGGTAGTTTTCTAAAAGTTCCATAGGCGGTAAAACTTCTTCTTCCTCATAAGGATATCCACACAAATCAAGGTTATAATTACGTTCTTTTATCTCATCAATCGTATATTTTTTAGATTTAAAGAATCCGTCAATTTCAATTTCTTTTCTATTATTCCACCATTCGTCAACTGGTTTTAAGTGTTCACGTTTCATTGGCTTAGTTTTTGAGAAGTTTTTATACCCATCAGGCATATCTAAACGATAAAACCAAGTTTCACGAGTCGGTTCTCCTTTTGTAAAGAATAAAAGATTCGTGTTAATAGAAGTATAAGGTGCAAATACACTCTTTGGCAGTCTTATAATCGTATGCAAATTACAATCCGTCATGAGTTTTTCTTTTATTCTTGTCTTAACACCCTCACCAAACAATGCACCGTCAGGAAGAACTACACCGCATCTGCCTTGAGGTTTAAGCATCGCTATAATATAGAGCAAGAACAAATCCGCCGTTTCTTTTGTTCTATATGCAGAGGGGAAGTTACTTTCAATACCGTCTTCTTCAACACCGCCAAAAGGTGGGTTGGTTACAATGCAATCAACTCTATCAGCAGGTGAGATATTATTTATCGGCTTTGACAAAGTATTATCACGTCTGATATTTATCGGTGTATCAATACCGTGCAATATCATATTAGTTGTGCAAAGTTGGTGCGGAAGCGGTTTCTTCTCTATTCCAAAGATATTATTATTTAAGGTTTCACCATCTTCAGTTTTTTGTATCTGCTTTTTCAAGTGTTCAATCGAACAAGCCAAAAATCCGCCTGTACCGCAAGCAGGGTCAAGAACTTTTTCACCTAACTGCGGATTAATCATATCTACAATAAATTGTGTAACAGCACGAGGAGTATAATATTCTCCTGCATTACCTGCTGATTGCAAACTCTGCAAAAGTTGTTCATATATATCGTTAAACAGATGTCTGTCTTCGCTTGAATTAAAGTCAATTTCGTTAATCTTGTTTATAACTTGGCGTAACAAAGTGCCTGATTTCATGTAGTTATATGTATCTTGGAAAATGTTTTTGATAATAAAAGCACGTTTATCAGAGTCGTTTTCAATGTTCTGCAAATAAGGAAACAAGTCATTATTGATAAAATCAATAAGTTCATCCCCCGTCATACCCTCATCATCTTTTGCCCAGTTCTGCCAACGATATTTTTCTTCAAGTGGTGAAGTATAATTATCACTCATAACCTCTGCTTCTTCCTCTTTATCGGCAAAAATCTTTAAAAACAACATCCAAACAATTTGAGAAAGCCTTTGTGCATCACCATCAACACCCGTATCTTTTCTCATTATGTCCTGTATTGCTTTTATTACACTTGATATATTTGGCATTGTTACTCCTTATAAAATTCTTTTATTTTATCTTTGCAAACATCTCTTCCTTCATCTAAAAATGTGTTCAAATCTTTTTTTATATTATCAATATTCTTTAAATAGGCATAACAAAAATCGTCCTCAATTTTGTCGCTTTCTGCTTTTTGATTATATTTATCTATTATGTCAGTAATTTTAAATATAAAATCAACATTTTTTCTTTCATTTATATGGTCAAAATCAATTGCTATTGTAAGAAGTTTTATGACTATTGAATACAGTCTTTCCTTTTCTATTGTTTCATGAGATTCGATATGTGTAAAAATACTTTTTGTGTCCATTAATATATCTAATAACTCTAAATAGGTATTACACTTCTTTTTTGTAATATTTTCATTTTTCCAACTATCTAATGCTTTCCAAGCAAAATATGCTACAAAACATGTTGCCATCATCATTAATAAAGTTGATATCGATGTAATTCCGTTAAATAATAAATTCCAATCCACCTACGCCACCTCATCACTAAACAATTCTCTTTCAAGTTCACGAATTGCTTCTTCGTACTTATCTTTTCCGCCAAATTCTTTTATTATTTCATATGGAGTTCCAAAAGAGTCAAACGGCTGAAATTTTAAGATTTCTCTGCTTTCAATTTCCATAATTCCGTCATCTGCAAACTTGTCTATTATAGCATTCAAAATTGCTCTTGCTTTTTCGGAATACTTACCGAAGTAATTACGCTTTTTGACGTTTTCTGCTCTCTCTTTTCTTGAAAGTGGCGGCATATCAAATGCTACATGGCAGATTAAATCAAAAATACTGAGGTCTTTACCAGTCTTTTGTTTAACTTCTTCAGATAGTTCCGCAAACATTATTCCCTGTTCTTCAAGCTCTTTTATTATTGCAGTCTTTTTATCAGATTCAGACCATTTCTTGATAAAGTCGTTCATTGTTGCAAACTGAGCCTTTAGGTTCTTTTTAGTATAATCAACAAGACTTTCCGTTATAAGTTTTCCGTCATTACCGTAATATTGAACACGCTCACCAACCTGAACAACTTCAATTCCATTTACATAAAACTTTCTTGTCGGATTTTCAATTACAGTTATATCAATATCAGGCGGGAGTTCAACAACTGTTTCATCATCAGGTAGTTTGTCAATCAATTGTTCAACTTCGTATTGTGTTTGCTTTTCATCTGCAAGTTCTTCACCTTCTTTAACTTCTTTTATCTGAACAGGTTCTCCGTCAAATTCCTTATCTTCAAAAAGTCTTGTTACACCCCTAAAATCAAGAATTGTAAAATACCACTTGCCGTAATCAGGTCTTAAACGAGTTCCACGACCGATAATCTGCTTAAATTCTGTCATTGAATTTATGTTGCTATCTAAAACAATTAGTTTACAAGTTTTTGCATCGACACCTGTTGTCATTAGTTTTGAGGTTGTTGCAATTACAGGGTATGTAGATTCGGGGTCAATAAAGTTATCCAATTCTCTTTTGCCCTCATCATTATCACCTGTGATCTGCATTACATATTTAGAATTCTCTGTAACCATATCAGGATTTTCATTAACAAGAGCCTGCCGCATTCTGTTTGCGTGGTCTATATCCACACAAAAAACAATAGTTTTATCGTAGCGGTTATTCTTCTTTAAGTATTGAGTAATACGTTTTGCAACGAGTTCCGTTCTTTCATCAACCACAATTCGCTTATCAAAATCTTTTACGTTAAATTCTTCATTTGGAACTTCATTTCCGTATTTATCAATAGTGCCTTCTTTTAATTTTAAACCATCAAGGTCTATGTTTATAAGAGGTCTAATTACCTTATACGGAGCAAGGAACCCATCTTCAATACCCTGTTTAAGAGAGTATGTGTAAATTGGTTCACCAAAGTATTCAATATTTGAAACATCTTTGGTTTCTTTTGGCGTAGCCGTTAAACCTAAATGAGTAGCGGAACTAAAATAATCAAGAACTTCTCTCCAAGCAGAATCTTCTTTTGCACTACCTCTATGACACTCGTCAATTACAACAAGGTCAAAGAAGTCAGGAGAGAATTGTTTGTAAGCATCTTTATCTTCATCACTTCCTGTTAAACCTTGATATAAAGCAAGATAGATTTCATAAGATTTATCAATCTGACGTTTTGTAATTTTCGTCATCTTATCGCCAAACGGAGCAAAATCCTGACTCTTAGTTTGGTCAACTAAAATATTCCTGTCTGCTAAAAACAGAATTCTTTTCTTCTTTTTAGCTTTCCATAATCTCCAAATAATTTGAAAAGCGGTGTAAGTTTTGCCAGTACCTGTTGCCATAACAAGAAGAACTCGATCCTGTCCTTTTGCAACTGCTTCAACTGCCCTATTGATAGCAATTCTTTGATAATATCTTGGTTCTTTACCGCTTGCATCTTTATGGTAACTTTGGGTAAATACTTCTTCAACTTCAGGTTCTTCTATGCCTTTGAACTTTTTATATTTTTCCCATAAGGTTTTAGGCGAAGGGAATTGGTCTAATGTTAATTCGGTTTCTTTCTTACCTAAATCAACAGTTCTATCGTGAAACAAAAAAGCATCTCCGTTTGAAGTGAATACAAAAGGGATATCAAGAGTTTCAGCATAATCTATTGCCTGTTGCATTCCTGCACCAACAGAATGATTATTATCCTTAGCCTCGACAACTGCAATAGGTATGTTGTTTTTATAGTAAAGAATGTAGTCAGCTCGTTTTTGTTTGCCACGAGAAACAAGTTTCCCTCTTACAATAACTTTCCCTGCTGTAAAAGAAACTTCTTCACGAATTTGTGTATTCTTATCCCAGCCTGCTTTAACAATTGCAGGAGTAATAAATTTGGTACATATATCTCGTTCAGATAAATCTTTTTTATTCATGAAGACCTCGCAGCTTATGAAGCAATTTTACCACGAATTTATAATTTTTGTGTCACTTTGTAAAGATTTTTCGGAATTTACTAACATCTGATTAGTTGAGTAAGATGATGTAAGCAGAGTATCTATTTGTAACAAAGCGTGTTATAATTTGCTTGAAAGATTTTAGGACATGACAGAAGAATTAAATAAGGGTGAAATAGTCATATATACTGCGGCTGATGGCAGTGTAAGTCTTGATGCAAGGCTTGAGAATGATACTATTTGGCTTACACAAAAAGCAATGGCAGAATTATTTGGATGTAGTACAGATAACATTTCACTTCACTTGAAAAACATATACAAAGAAAACGAACTCAACAAAAGTTCAACTACCGAGGATTTCTCGGTAGTTCAAAAAGAAGGTCCCAGAACCGTTTCAAGGAAACATACATTTTATAACCTTGATGCAATAATTTCTGTCGGGTATAGAGTTAATTCAAGCAGAGCAACTCAATTCAGAATTTGGGCAACTTCTGTTTTAAAAGATTTTATGACAAAAGGTTATGTTCTTAACGAAAAAAGATTAAAGGAGCAGCAAACACAAATTTCTACCCTGAAAAATTCTATCGCTCTTATGGAACGTAGTTTGGTTGAACAGATCGACAGCCTTGATGTTGCAAAAGATGTATCAAAAATTTTGCACAATTTTGCTTTGGGCTTGAATTTGCTTGATGATTATGATCATAAACAACTTGATACAAAAGGGCTGAACAAAACTGAAGCAAAACATATCTCAAAAGAAGAATTTTTAAAAGTAATAAATGATATGAAATCGGATTTTGAATCAGATGTTTTTGCTGTACCCAAAGATGATAGTTTTGAAAGCTCAGTAAATCAGATTTACCAAACCTTTGACGGTGTTGAGCTTTATCCGACACTTGAGGAGAAAGCTGCAATGCTTTTATATCTGATTGTGAAAAACCATAGTTTTGCTGACGGGAACAAACGCATCGGGGCAAGTTGTTTTCTGTATTTTCTTAATCAAAACAATATACTTTATAAAAATGATAAACCGATTTTGGATAATGCAACCTTATTTGCCTTGACACTACTTATTGCAACATCCAAACCCAAAGAAATGGAAACCGTCAAACAGATTGTTTTGAGTGTATTGAATAGAGCCTAATTTATACGCCCTGATTTGACATTGTGGTAGTGTATTATAAAAATATGACAAGAAGCAGAAAAAAGCACCCTATACAACAACTTGCGACCAATAAATTCTTGAAAAAGGTTTATAATAGGAAAATTCGCCGAAATAATGAAGATGTTGGACAAAATAGTGAGTACAAAAAGCATCACGATTTTTATGAAATTTGTGATTGGATTTTGTATGAGCCAAATGATCCAAAAATATACAGAAAATAATTTATAAAATTTTCAAAAACTCATACTTTTAGGATTTTAATGAGTTTTTAAAATATCTCTCCATCACTTGTCTTATATGTGTTTGAGGTTAATTTTTACTCGCTCAAATGCGTCTCTTTGTAACAAAACTCATAGTATTGAGCTGCATTTTGGAGAAACATGCGTTATTCTTAAGATGAAGACAGCGAGACAACTTGAGGCAAAAAATGACCAAACGAAAAACAACTTTTTTAAGAATTAATAAAAATACGGGAATTGAATCAGAAATTTCTACGGCAACGGCAGCAGAACCAATAAAAGACCGTTCTATTATTGAAGGTATTAAAACGGTACTCAATACTAAAAAGACAAGAAAATATTATGCTTTATTTTGTACGGGGATAAATACGGCTCTCAGGATTTCGGATATATTAAAACTTCGAGTTTCAGATGTTGAAACGGGTTACGTCCACACAACAGAAACAAAAACAGGTAAACGCAAACAGTTCCCGATAAATGACGGATTAAAAGCCGTTTTGGATAATTACATCAAAGAATTTAAACTTAAAGATGACGATTATTTATTTTTCAGTAATAGAAAAGACGGGTTGAGGAATATCAAATATATTGACCAATCACAGGCTTATAGAAAGCTAAAAGAGGTTGTTGAGAATTTGTATCCTGAAATCCATTTTTCGACACATGTACTTAGAAAGACATGTGGTTTTTGGTTATACCATCAAACAAAAGATATAACCCTTGTGATGCACGCACTTAACCATTCATCTGTTGCCGTAACAATGAGGTACATAGGATTGACACAAGAAAGTGTTGATAACGCTTTCAATGGGCTTAATTTATAGGTGGAATATGAGTGGTACGATAAGATATTCAAGAATGACAGATTTTATGCAACTATTACATATGATGTTGGCAGAGCCAAAAGGGATAAGCCTAAACGAAATATGTATAGAGTTTAATGTTTCACGCAGAACGGCAGAACGTATGCGTGATGCGATTTGTAACGAATTTTCTCAGGTAGATGTAGTTAGTGAAGAAAACAAAGTTAAACGCTGGGGATTTACAAATTATTCAATGCGAGAGATAGTAAGCTTTACAGACGCAGAAATTCAAACCATCCAATCCCTGCATCCCAACCCCGAAATTAATTCGATACTGTATAAAATGAAGGTGTTGAGGAAGAGGTAAATTTATATACTAAAAATTTTTATATATTCTATTTCTTCAATAGATAAATTGTATAATTTATAAATTTTATCATCAATAGCTTTTAGTAAATCATTAATTTGTGTTTGAAGATATAAGATTTTACTTACTTTTTCATTATACCAATTAACTAAAGCCTCCCTTTCTTTTATATTTGGGAAAGTTAAAACCTTTTGCTTTTTAAATTCTAACAACAAACCATCTATTCCAAGTGTATAAAATTTTTCTAATTTCTTGGTTATTTTTTTAGGATTGTATGACTTTAACAGATTTAATCCTGATGATATTTCTGATTGTAAATCTTTATTTAATTGTATCAATAAATCTGATTTTTGTGCAAATTCTAATATGACATCATTCGGAACATTTGGTATTGGTATTTTTTTTAATAATGTATTATTGATACTAATATAATCTTCTGATAAATGTTTGTCTTGAAATTTATTAATAAAATAGAAGTTGATTAATTTTGAGTTTAAAATACATAATATATATTTTAGCGTATTAATATCTTTATGAAGTACACTATATACACTAACTGCAGGTGCATAATTCCCATTTTCATCAATTACTGCTTCAATTTTTTTAGTCATTCCAGCAATTAATATTTTAGGCGATGAAAATAAATTCCATTTCCCGATAGATATAAGTTCTTTATCATAAAAAATATATGGTTTAGTATATGTTTTTCCGTTATATTTAATATTTTTATTTAAAACAACATATGGGTCTATAGCTCCTGTTGTAATTAGTAACTTTGAGTTTTCTTTTAAAACTCCATCGGTTACACATTTTGAATAATTTGAAAATTGAAAACCATTAATCCCTGGTTCAAATATAGCGTCATTAATTTTATTGTTAATAGATTCAACCTTGTTAATTAACTTTTGAATCTTTTCACATTCTTGGTTATTATTTTTATCGTTACAAGAGGTTTGTTTCAAATAATCCCAAGATATTGTTTGTTCAATAATGATATTATCAGATTTTATCATTAAGTTCTTTTTTACCAAAGAAGATTTTTTTAATGTTTTTGTTTTTTTAATAACTATGATTATTGGGTACACTGATGCATCTTCAAAAATATTCAATTTAGAAAAATCAAAAATATTAATAAACTCATAATTATCGTTTATAAATTCAAGTAGCGATTCTGAATATTTTGATATTAAAAATTTATTCGGAATAATAAATGCAAAATAGCCATTTTCTTTTAAGAGATTTAATGCTTGTTCGATAAATAATATATACATATCGTAATTTCCAGATTTAGCAGAAATGTATTTTTGATTCCAATATTTTATATGATTTTGTAAACCAATACGATGCATTGTTTTATTAGATACATATGGAGGATTACCAATAACTATGTCAAATCCACCATTGGACATAATATCTTTAAACTCTTTATCCCAATTAAATGCTTTATCGCCTGCGATATTAAAGTCGTCAATTAGTGAATTTCCACATTTAATATTTGCATCCAAGTTTTGAAGTGGTTTATCCTTTTTGGCAGTTTTTAACCATAAGGCTAATTTCGTAATTTCAACACTTTCCTTATTTAAGTCAACACCAAAAAGATTATCCAAAAGAATAGAACTATCATTAGCAATTATATCTTTGTGTTTTTCTATCTTTAATTGTAAGAATTCTTGACCTCCTTTTTTTGAAGATTTTGTATTATTCACAAGTTCCATTCTTCTATTTTCATATTCTTGTTTCAAAAAACTATGTGCTTGATTAAGAAATGCACCAGAGCCACATGCTGGGTCTAAAATTTTAATAGTTTCTAGTTTATCAGGATGCTCTTCTAAGTATTTTCCAACAGTTTGTTCAACAATATATTTTGTTATGTATTCTGGAGTATAAAAAACACCGTCTTTCTTCTGTTGAGATTTTTTAGCATCAAAATCTATACCATCGATTTCATTTCTTATTTTTTCTAAATCATTGATAGATTTTTCAAAAATGTGTCCTAATATATTTACATTCAAATCACTTTCAAATTTATAATTAGCAAGTTCTACGACATCTTTCCATACAAAATCTTTTATTATTAAGTTGTCTAAATCTTTATCTTCGGCAAACATTCCTCCATTATATTTATTTATAGGAGGATTTACGGTATAATTTCCCTCATTGATTGAAATAAACAAATCTTTCATTATTCTATAAACTTTTTCGTCAGAATTATTAGGATAATTAATTGCTCTTTCATAATTCTTTTTTATCGTTTCAGGCTGTAGTAATTGAATTTTAGAATCCTCACAAAACATTATAAAAATTAACCTATCTAGTAGTTTTTGCGTTTTTTCCAATAACCATTTTTTGTCATAGCCTGGATTATTTTCACAAATATGTTCAAATAAAGTTTTTCTTAATTTTTTATAATCTTTATAAAAATCATCAGTAACTTGTTTTTCATGTTCAGTAGAATCTTTTAAAAGATTATCCATAATAGAATTCTTATTTTCACTAAATAAATTTTGTTTACATAAACAAAAATAAAAACGCCTAAATTCATGTTCTTCATGCAACTTCATAACATCAAACAATTCATAAGCATTTTGTTTTTGGTAATATAACCTAATTTCTTTGTAATTTGATACGATTGCCCAATCACATCCAGTATTCTTTGTAAGGTATTGAAACGCCTGTTCTACAGGAGTTTGGTTGTTTTTTCTAGCTTGTTTTGCATCTAAGTTACATTTTGCATCTTTTAATTCAATTACACATCTTGTTTTTTTTGAGTTTTTGCAATAAAAACCTAATGCTCCATCTGCTTCCGTACTATCTGCTTCAGATTTTAGTTGTCGACTTAATGTCCATACATCGCATCCTTCATTTCTTGTTTGATATCCCAATATTTTGCAGAAAAAATCAGATAAAAATTCTCCATCTAATGATGTTTCTTTTTCTTCTTGTAAATCATTTTCTAAAAACGATTTTTGCCAATTATTAATAATCTTATTTATTTCTTCTCTTTGTTCTCCGAATGGAAAAATAAACTCTTTCAGGTAATCATCAAGTTTATTTTCATTTATAAGATTTACCATCATTAATTCTCCTACAGTCTTCGCATAGTAGAAGTTTTATTCACCCTAATATTTATTTGGTTGTAAAAGAATGGAATAGCATTCAAAAAAGCCTTTCAAAATTGTAAAAATTTTGTTTCAAAAGGCTTTATTCAGCAATAATTTTAACAACTTTTGTGATAAAATAACCTCGTAGGAGTTTATACAACC
>JAFUYA010000091.1 GCA_017477025.1 Bacteroidales bacterium
TAATAATAATCAAAAGAAAACAATTCACTCCAACAATCATCTGTAGGTAATGTAATTCTTGTACCTTTCTTAAAACTTTGCGGAGGATCATAAGATATCCGTTCATAAGTATAATAGCCGTCATCCGGATCAGGGTAACCTGGAGCAAAGCCTATAGGCAAAAGTATTCTGGAAGCCGTATCGCAGGTTAATTTCAAACCTTGGTTTCTGTCCAGTGCCGACAATTCCACCGTATCATTTCCTATTAGTTGGGAAATAGTTACATTCGCACACCCCTGTCCTGATTGTGCGTTGATATTATTTGCTGTTATAAGACTTAACAATACTGATAAGCAGGCTAATTTTATGATATTTACCTTCATATTTCGTATAAATTTGGTAATGAACTGCAAAAATACTATTTTTTTGCTAAAAAGAAACGAAACTATATAGGTTTTTGCAAAAAAAAGCAGAATTACGGAGAAAAATAATAACTACCTTTTCTAATAATTATTTCTTCTGAAAACGGTATGTTATGTCTTCTTTCTCTCCGTTAGGATAATATTTCCACAATCGTTGATTAGTAGTTTTATCTTTCAAACTGCCCAATTCCTTTTTATAACTTCCTATTTTGATATAGTCAAAATTTCTCTCTTCTATATCTTCCGACAGCGTATCTTTGCCACTATACCATGCCGTTTTAATATTTTTGAAGTTTTCTTTTACAAATTTGGCTAAACGATTTACAGTTTCAGGATCATTGTCCCCGCCCATAAAAGCCAAACATGTGAAATTGCCTTCATAAACGGAGATAAGATTACGAAGAACTCGTTCATCAAATTCCTCTCCTCTGTCCTCCCAAAGCCAAGGTGAATGACAGCCTTTACATCTATTAGGACAGAGAGCAAAATTTACAGCTAACGTAACTTCATCAGGAATTTCCTGAAAGACGATATCATAATTAAAATATTTCAACATGATTTTTATTCTGTAATTTATTTATATTACAAAAAAGAATATCGGACTTATGGTATTATTGTAATAAATCCGATATTCAGTATTTAATATACTAATTTCTTATATTCGTAACTATGCAAGCGTATTTGCGACAGCTTTTTCTTGTTCCTTAGAAAACTCTATATGTCTTGCAGGTAACGGCTCCTGTATGTGTTTTTCGTTTTTATTGACGTTTATATAATAACGCTGAGCAGCTTCTTTCTGTCTTGCAACGGAGAAATTGCTTACGCGTTTCATATAACCGATAATTCTTGTCAGATAATCAACATTAGTACTGCCACACTGAGGACATTCTTTCAAATAACGTTTGTCTATATGTCCGCAATCATTACATATTGTGTTAGGAATGTTGAATGTAAAGTAATTACAACCTTCTTTTGCCGCAACTTTAAGAATCTGTCTGTATTGTGCTTCGGATAAATGCTCTTCCAAGTTAAGGTGTAATGCACTTCCTCCGGTCAAATGTTCAATATATCTTCTACCGTGCAAGCGAATCTTATCAAAAACATTCAAAGAATCATCCTCTACAATGTAGAAATAAGAATTGTAGCAATCACGGAACGTTTGATATCCGTCTTCCTTATCCCATTTTGCATGTTTTACTCCTACATTCTCGGCAGGAATCATCTCGCAGTTAAACATCAACTCTTTGGTGCGGTATTTCTTGTTGAGTCTTTCAATAATGCCCAAAATATCTGCAACAAATTTTTCGTATTTAGGGTTATCGTTTATCTCTAATCCCAAGAATTGAGCGGCCTCAACCATACCGTTTACACCTATCGTAAGATATTGACGAGACATATTGATATAACCGGCAGTGAACAAAGGCAACATTCCGTTGTTGTAAAGCATTTTCAGATTTTCGTTATATCCTGTCTGTACCTTATGCATTAAATCAATGATTCCTTCAAGGTATTGCAAATACGGAATATTTTGTTTTACGGCATACTGTATGCAACGGTTAAGATTTACAGTCAAAACGCTTTTTGAACCGGTAGAAACACCTCCTGCACCCAAAGTGTATGAGAAACCGTTATCCTGAATTTCATTTCTTAAACGACAACATGAGGAAAGTGAGTCTGCATTGTCCGAAACATAGGTAAAGAAAGAGTGTCCTTCCGCATACATTTCTGCCGTGAAATCTGCCATATCTTTATCTTTGAAATCATCACTTTCGGACAATAAGGCCATAGTCTCAACAGGGAAAGTAAGTACCGTACGTGTTCTTTCTTTATTGAACCATTTCATGAAGCGTTTTTGCAACCAACATAAACTATCCCAGTGAGGACGGCTGCCGTCAGGGAAGAAAAATTCACCGAACAGACTCTCGAAGTAATATTTATCATAATAAGCTACGTTCCAAAATACTGCCTGGAAGTTTCTTGCTCCCGTAGGTTGGTTGATGCTATATACTATTTGCTCAAAACAATCACAAATAACCTTATCCAAAGTACGCTGCTTTGCAGACAAATCTACAACTTTATCAGGGTGAAGATAATAATCATCTCCGTACTCCTTCTGTATAAAATAATTCATATACATAAGAAATTCCGGAGTGGCACATGCTCCACTTAACATAGAAGAAACCATAAACACCATATTGATAAAACCGCCACAGAATGATTTTAAGTTTGTAGGAGCTTTTGAATTACCGCCTATGGATGCAGTACCGTTCAACAGCCAAGGATACATGGTAATTGAGGCACAATAGTTTGCCAATGAAGTTTCATCATTCTTATATATAAAATGGTGTTCCAACAAATACAGGTAGCGATCCGAAAAATCCTTTCCGTACATCTCTTTCAGTCTGTCGGTCAGCATTCTTCTGTTCAAGCGTATGAAATTTTGTTTAGGCAACTCGCCGATAAGCGTTGCAATGTTTTTGGATTCAACGTTGGCATTCGCATCAAATTTAGAGCCTGTTGCCGCATTTTCTGCCGCACAATAATTAAGCAGGAATTTAAGTTTGTTAGTAGTTTCTCTGTCTTCCTGATGTTTTTGGCGGTATAACATGTATGATTTTGCTACAGCATAGTATTTTTCCGCCATCAAGGCAACTTCGACCTGGTTTTGGATATCCTCCACGTTCATTCCGTCTTTAATATTAACTCGCGAAAGAATTTCCGTCAGATCATTTTCCGTTGCGTAACCTCCTACAGAAAGGAATGCTTTGCGGATAGCGTTTTTTATCTTATCTATGGAAAACAACTCTTGTTTTCCGTCTCTTTTTACTATGTGTATAGTGTTCATACTCCGTGTTTTATAATTGATTTCTACTATGATTCCTAATTTTTCGTGTTCAAGACGCTTTGTTCTGCAAAGGTACATATAAAAAACAACTGCAGGACGAAAAAGTTGTGAAACTTTTAAACAATAATTGTTGAAAACATATTAAAAATTTTATTTCTAATATATTAAGGAAGTTTATGATCTGTGAGAAAAAATGTTCAATAAAAACGGTTAAATGTGCATTCTTTATAGACGCTGTTTAATTTAAGCCGCTATAAAAAATGTAGTTTAACATCAGGAAAATTTTCTTAATGATTTTGTGAAAAAAGTGCGTGATTTTCCGAGTTTTTTCACAGATTTCTCGGAAAATCACGCTGTTTTTTAATATATTCATTCAGACTATGTTACAGATGTATATGAGTATTGCTATTCAGTTTGACCGTAAAGATCAAATTCCGTTGCATCCGTAATTTTAATTCGATAAAATTCTCCGATTTTCAAAGAAGGGTTATCTTTTATCGGAATCAGAACCTCGTTATCCACTTCAGGAGAGTCGTATTGCGTACGTCCTATAAAATATTCTCCTTCCTTACGGTCGATAATCGTTTCAAAGGTTTTACCTATTTTGTTTTGATTCAGTTTAAAAGAGATTTTCTCCTGTATATCCGTCAATTCATACAAACGCCTTTGTTTTTCCCGTTCCGAAACGTCATCATTCATTCTTCCTGCCATTGTACCTTCTTCTTTGGAGTAAGTAAAAGCCCCCATTCTGTCAAAGCGTGTTTGTGTTACGAATTGTTTCAATTCCTCAAACTCTGCTTGCGTTTCGGAAGGATAGCCGACTATCAGAGTAGTTCTAAAAGCAATGTCCTTTACTTTGTTGCGTACATTATTAATAAGAGAAATTATTCGATCGGCAGTAATATTTCTGTTCATGGAGTTAAGAATCCTGTCATTAATATGTTGTAACGGCATATCAAGATAATGACATATTTTCTTTTCTTCATTCATCAAGTCCAAAATCTTTGTCGGAAATTGATTGGGGTAGGTGTATTGCAATCTAATCCAATGTACGTTTGTTCTGCAAAGTGATTTGAGCAAGTCATACAATTTTCTTTCTCCGTACAAGTCCAAACCGTAGTAAGATGTGTCCTGTGCTATAAGGATTATCTCCTTTACTCCCTGCTTTACTAACATATTTGCCTCTTCAACGATATCTTCAATCGGACGTGAAACATGTTTTCCTTTTATCAAAGGTATTGCACAAAAAGAACATCTGCGATCACAACCCTCGGAAATCTTAATATAAGCATAATGTTCGGCTGCAGAGAGTTTTCTTTTAGTAACCGTTGTAGAATATCCGTTATATTGTTCATCCGATATTTTCTGTGTAGTACTTGTTGTTTGTGTTTGTATATAGGAAATTATCCGTTTATCCGACATTATTCCGCAAAGTAAATCAATTTCAGGAATTTCTTGCAGCAGTTCTCTTTTATATCGTTCAGCCAAACAGCCGTAAACAATTATTTTGAACGTTTCACGGCTTTCTTTTCTTAAATTGACAAACTCTAAAATAACGTTTATACTTTCTTCTTTGGCTTTGTCTATGAACCCGCAGGTATTAATGATAACAAAATCAAATGAAGGTTTTACCATATCAAACTCTACGGAAAAACCCTCTTTAATCAATTTACCTGCAAGAGACTCGCTGTCTACAGTATTTTTGGAACAGCCAAGACTTACAAGATTTATTTTACTTTTTTGCATTAGTAGACTTCTACAATTTGATTTTGATGCCGACATTCAAGCTTAAGCGTGACAGATTTTCGTTGTCATCCAAATCAATAGTAGCATCGGCAGTTTTAAGTTTGCTTACATTTCCTCCCGTATAACCGATAAAACCGTCAACAGATAAATATCGGTTCAGACTATAACTTGCACCCAAGTTGATTCCGTAACCGAGAGTATAACGTTTGAATGTCGTGCTTTTAATTTGCTCTGTTTCGCCGGTCGGTCCCATAGTGCTTATCAGTTCCCGTTGTGCGTTGCGGAAATTAAGGAATCCGGCTGTTGCTTTTGCGAAAAATGTCCAATGTTCTTTAATTAAATCGGTATGAGCGGCAAAAGACGGTCCGACATAGAATAACCATCTGTCATCGGAAGACGATCCGACGGTCTTGTCTCCAGCGTAATAGGAATCAAAAGCATTACACATGTTGAATACTGCTCCGAATGACATGTTTTTATGGAAATTAAAGTCATAATCAAATCTGTAATCAATACTATGACGCATTGATGAGTTGTGACTTTCACTTGCATTGTAATTTACAAATGTAGCATCATGTTCATTCGACAATGAAAAACCGTAACCCAAACTCATTGTAAAGTGATGAAGTGTTTGATCTTTGCAGCATAATTCTTCTTCTTTGCAACAAGTTTTGTCTTTCTTGTTACATGTTTGTGTTTGATTGTCTTGCTGTGCATTAAGCGTAACTGCACAAACGACCGTTGCCAGTGCAACTAAAAATTTCTTCATATTTCTTGTATTTTAAATATTAGTTACTATACAATAGTCGTTTTCACAAATTGTTGTTTTTTTATTATTGTTGTTTTTTTGTTTTCGAGAATTACTTATTTCCTGATATGAAAACATTAAATTCTTCTCAAATTTATACTCTGTAAAGCAAGAAACTACTATATTTTTTAAATATACAACTATTATTTCAGGTCGGTGCCTTCAAACAGAGTTTCTACAAATGCTTCTCTGTTGAAAATTTGCAGGTCTTCAGGCTTTTCTCCCAATCCGATATATCGAACGGGTATTTTGAACATATCGCTTATTCCTATCACTACACCGCCTTTGGCTGTTCCGTCCAATTTGGTCAAAGCCAATGCCGTAACTTCCGTAGCAGATGTAAATTGTTTCGCTTGTTCAATTGCATTCTGTCCTGTAGATGCATCCAAAACCAACAGAACTTCATTAGGAGCTTGCGGTAATAGTTTCTGCATGACTTTCTTAATTTTAGAAAGTTCATTCATCAATCCTATTTTGTTGTGCAAACGTCCTGCCGTGTCAATGATAACAACATCGGCTTTTTTTGATATTGCACTTTTCAGAGTATCGAAAGCAACGGAAGCAGGATCCGAACCCATTTGCTGGGATACAATATCGACATTCGTTCTTTCTGCCCAGACATTCAGTTGGTCTATTGCAGCCGCTCTGAATGTATCAGCTGCTCCGAGTACGACTTTCTTACCTGCATTGGAGAACTGATAAGCCAACTTGCCTATAGTTGTAGTTTTCCCGACACCATTAACACCTACAACCAATATTACATAAGGGGAATCTCCTGTCGGAAAATTGAAATCCAACACTTCATTTCCGATTACATTTTCCTGCATAAGAAGGCTTATTTCTTCCTTAAGTAATTTTGTCAATTCATCAGTTCCTACATATTTATCCTTTGCAACACGTTGTTGTATTCTGTCAATTATCTTCAGTGTGGTATCAACCCCCACATCGGAAGTAATGAGGATCTCTTCCAGATTATCCAATACTTCATCGTCAATTGTGGATTTGCCGACTATCGCCTTGGATATTCTGCTGAAAACACTCTCTTTGGTCTTTTGCAAACCTTTGTCAAGAGTTTCTTTATCTTCTTTCTTCTTGAAAAACGAAAATATTCCCATAATTGCCGTATTTTAGTATTGAAAATTTTCAGATAACTTCTCCGCAGAAATCAATATTTTTACATGTAATAATACCAAACACCGCACATTGGACCTGTGTGTCCAATATACAGTGTTAATATCAAATGGTATAAATATGCAAATCTGCTATTTTTTCTTTGCTAAAGCCTCTTTAACCTGATCAGCAGGCATTAATTCTTCTGTAAATACGTATGCTCCTGTTTTTTTAGAGCGGACAGTTCTGATGACCTTTGCAAAACTTGCACCGTCTTTTGTTTTTAATGTTGCAACTACTTTCTTTGCCATTTCTCAATCTCCTTACTATTTAATTTCCTTATGTACCGTTACTTTTCTCAAGTAAGGGTTATATTTTTTTAATTCTAATCTTTCAGGAGTATTCTTTTTAGATTTAGTCGTTACATAACGGGAAATACCCGCAACTCCTGATGCCTTCTGCTCCGTACATTCTAATATAACTTGTACTCTTACGTCTTTCTGTTTCTTTGCCATCGTTGTAACAATTTTTTTGAAGTTGCAAAATTATAACTTTTTTAGGAATTAGCAAAATTTTACTGTAAAAAATTAAATACTTTTCCCTTTTTTATACTTATTTTATCATGTATTTTACAGTGTAGTCGTAAAAAGGATGTAATAAATATTAAAAGTGATAATTCAAGCCTAAGCGTAATTCAAATGTTTGGCTTTCTACATCCTTAAAATATTTGTACTGAGTATTGCGTAAAAAATAATATGCATTAAGTTCCAGATCTGTAGATTCAGATAAGAAGAACTCTATTTTAGGATTGACTACAAATAAGGATGCCGTTGATTTGTCTCCTTGTGCGTTAAGATACAGAGGATTAATTCTTGTGTAATCTTTTTGTTCATAGCCTTTAAATGTAAAGATTCTATAATATTCTGCATTCAAAGAGAACGCCCCTGAGTGAGCAAATTCGATGTAAGTATTCATTCTGGCAGAAAAGCCGCTACCCATATTGTAATCTCTGTCTATATAACGATAGTAATCGCTTGCACTTCCTCCAAGTAATATTAAGTTAGCAAATAAACGTTGTTTTAGTTTTGCAATGTTGTTGGACTTGGAAAATTCATATATAATTCCTGTGCCTACAGATGCTGCTTCACTTATTCTGTAAGGCCTGTCATCGGAATTCTCTATAAACGATTCTGAGTTATAGTAATTAAAATTTTGAAATAAACCGAATTGAATTTTCATATCAGTTCCTGTCTGTAAGTTTATAGCCCACAAACGCCCCAGTAAAGAGACATGAGAGATTAACGGTTGATTGGTAGAAAGTCCCATGGTAACATCCAATGTAAAATAATCATAAGGTGTTTTATTTTCCTTATAAAAAACATCACCGTACTCAACACCTAAATCAATAAACGGATTGTGTGTTCCCTTTGTAAAATGAGCATGATCGCATAAATATCTATCGCCTGAGGTAGCAAAAAAACGAACAGGATTTGTTTCGTAATCGTGATATTTGTAATAATTATAATGATGAGAATGCATTTCCCCGTTTATCAATCTGTTCAAACCTTTCATAGGAGAAATTGCAGTTGCGAGAAACTCTCTAAAGAAACGTTCCCAGCCCTGACTGCTCTCATCCAATACTAAATCGCTCAATCTGTATGTTATTTCTCCCAAACAAATTCCTCCAATAGTAGTTGCAATCAAGTCGTTAATTGCAGGAGGTTCAATCTCTCCGCATGTTTCCCACATAAGCGAACCGCAAAAAGCAAACGGCATGCTTTCTATAAAAGATAATCCGTTGCAACGGGCTGCATTAAAATACAGATTGCCGTGGTAGGGATGAAAAAACAGGTTGGTAGCAAATTTGTCATTATCCCATACAAAGCCGTATTCAATATTGTGTTTAACAGAATGAGAACTTATTTTTGCAAAATCTTCATTCAGAATAAATCTGTCGAAAGAATTAACAAAAATATTAAGTCCGACAGTCTGTATTGTTGCCACAAGGATGTTCTGTTTATGTTTTTGCGGATTATCCCATACAAAAACCGTATCGTGGTCAAATATATTTTGCGGTATTTGTGCTTCAACAGGACAGAATACTGATACGTATAACAGGATTATTAACAAATATTTTTTCATGTTTTACTTAAGAATGCTATTTGTAATTAAAATAAGATTATACCGACATCAAGTAAAAATCTTTTGTTGTAAAATTTATTTCTGTCGTAGTAACGTGTGAATTCATAACCGCAAGATGTAAATAATGATAAATTTTCATTTATTTTATATTCAAGATTGATTCTTCCTTGTAACGAATAGAGTCTTTCAGGTGTAGATTGATCGGCATTATCAAATGTTTCTATATGGTAATAACCGACATCGGAACTTGCAATAATATTTTTTGAGATTTTTTTATAGAATCCCGTGCGATAGAAGATTGATCCAGAAAAATTTTTGTTAAGCCCTGCATAATGACTGCCTATTCCTAAAATACTATACGACATTTCGTTCAGAAATCTTGATGCTACATTGAATTTATTTGTATTACCACCATACACAAGCATTTGAATATTTGTCTGATTTGATACATTAACTAATCCTATTTTTCTGTTTCTTACAGGCAGTTGCCATTTTATATCTTTATAATGAGAAGAAGAATCCGTACGAGCATAATTGATAATTCCTATTTGCAGGCCATGAGGATGAGAAACGCAAAGATTTATTAAGCCTATTTGATTTCCTGTCAGAGTATCTGCATAATTGAACATTGAGAACTGAAATCCGTTTAATTGATTTTCGCAAACATTCATTATTGCCGAAATCTGACTTCCTTTCATTCCCATTGATATATTGCTTACACTTGACAGTTGTAATCCTATTGTATTTTCTCCGCAAATATTATTAAATCCGGCTATTTGTACGCCTTTCAATTCAGCTGTAGTATTTACGATTGCAGAAAATTGAACTCCGTGCATTTTTCCTCCGACTGCATTGATAAATCCGGTGGTTTGCAAACCTTTAAAGTCTTTTGTTGTTACTGTTGCAAACAAAGAAGATGACATTCCAATACCGTTTTGTCTTACTACGGATGAAAACAATTCTGCTTGTAATCCGTGCAAAGTATTGACATCTCCTGCTAAACCGATATTAACATTTGCATTCCTCACACTATCTTTATTACCGAAAGATATATTATGATATTGTACAACGTCTTGTGCTTGCAAAAAATTCGTACATACTACGGATAGGATAAGAGCATATATTAGCCTTTGCTTCATTCTTCTATTTTTTTTAGAAAAGGGCAGATAAATTTATTATCTGCCCTAAAAAAAACAACAATTTATGAAAACGAGTTTTCAATTTTTCGTATGAAAAGTCCTAATCTTCTTATATTATTTATATTGCTTTGTATTTGCAGAATGTATTTCTTTGAAGATTCTTTTGAGTAGTATATAATATACGCTGTATTATGAACTTATAATATACTTTTATTCGTATCATATACTACTCATTGCCACTTCATATTTACATTACACGTCAATTACGTCCCAGAAGAATACTCGCAGACCTTGTTCCGGAGCATCGTTATCCAAAGCTTGAATTCTTTTTTTTAGTATCGGTGCGATATAATCCTCAACAACGCACATTGTCGCCATATTCTTACTCGGCCATGCGTGTGATCCCAAATGAGGTTCTCCTGTTTTAGTTCCCCTACCTTTAACATCTTCCCATTTAGTGTAACCTCTGATACTCAATTGGTGAAGAATCTGTTCCACTTCATCAACAAATGCTTGATTATATGCTATAAATGCCGCTTTCATTACGCATTCTCCTTTCTTAATTTATTTTTAAAACTCCTTCTTTCTCTGTTTAGTTTATTTGCAGCAAAAGAACCATAAATAGTCGGAATAAGTACCAAAGTAACAAGTGTAGATATTGTCAAACCAAAAACAATTACAACTCCCATTGGTTGCCATATTTCACTACCTTCACCAATACCTATTGCCATTGGCAACATACCTAAAACAGTAGTCGCAGTTGTCATAAGAACAGGTCGCAAACGCGATTTTCCACCCGACACTATAGAATTGATAATGCTCATTCCTCTTTCTCTATTTAAATTGATATAATCAACAAGTACAATACCATTCTTAACAACAATACCTATCAACATAATTGCACCAATTAAAGACATCATATTCAAAGTACCTCCAGTTATCCACAAACCAAAGAACATTCCTGTCAAAGCAAATGGGATTGAGAACATTATAATGAATGGTGATCGGAAACTTTCAAACTGTCCTGCCATAACAGAATAAACCAAAATGATGATAATAATACCCAAAAGACCTATATCGCCAAACGTATCTTGCTGATCCTCTATACTTCCTCCAATTTCAATACCTATATTTGAAGGAATACTCAACTCACTTGTAATATTATCTATTGCTACTTTGGCTTTATCAATTGTTGTTCCCGATAAAGTAGCAGTAACTTTAACTATACGCTCTCTATCCTGTCTTTCAATTTGAGGAGGAGCAAATTTCTCAACAACTTTTGCAACTTCACTCAATTTAATTGGTCTGCCAGTTGAACCATATAGAGTAATGTTTTCTATATCCTCCACATTCTTACGGAAATCTTCAGCATAACGTACCTTAATTTTGTACTCATCTCCATCCTCTCGGAATAATGAAGCTGTCATTCCGTTCATACGGTTGCGAACAAACGTTGCTGCGGTTGCTACACTCAATCCATTTTCTGCAAGTTTCTCTCTGTCAAATTCCAAATTGAACTGTGGAGTGTAATCTTTACGAGAAATAACAATATCTTTTAATCCATCAACTTTTGACATACGTTCTTTGTACTGATTTGCCAAACTGGTTGTTGTTTCAAAGTCATAACCATAAATATGCACCTCAACAGTAGAGCCTCCCGTCATACCACCTTGTTGGCCTCCAGGTGTAACCTGCGATTTTGCAACTTCGGGATAAGAAGCAATTTCTTCACGCATCAAATCTGCCATTTCGTAAATATCTCTTTTACGCTCAGCAATATCAACAAACTTCATACGGAATGAAATGTAGTTATCTCCTGTTGTTTGCATCAAGGCAAAAGAGTTGTCTTCGTCCTCAGATGGCGTACCAACCGTATAGGTCATATTTTTCATTTCAGGGAATTTCTCTCTTGCATATTTATAAAAACGTTCTGCAATAACCTTACTTCTTTCAACACTTGCTCCTGCAGGAAGTTCTATACTACCTGAAATTTGTGCATTATCCGAGCGAGGAATAAAGTCAGTTCCGATGAATTTTATCAATAAAAGAGACACTATAAATATTGCTGCTGAGATAATTATCGTAGAAGGTTTATGCCTTACACACCATGACAAAATCTTTTCGTATCCATTATCCAAAACATCTAATTGTCTTTGAATAACATCACGCATCTTTGTCAAGACATTGGATTTTGGCTTAACAA
>JAFUYA010000007.1 GCA_017477025.1 Bacteroidales bacterium
AAACTCATGAAGGCATGAGTAAAGACTATGAAGTCAGTTGTGAGGAGTTGGATTTTTTGAATGCAGTTGCCAAAAATTGCAATGTAACCGGATCAAGAGTAATGGGAGGCGGATTCGGAGGCTGTACTATTAACTTAGTTAAGACAATGTTATATCAAGATTTCATATCAATTGCACAAAAAGAATTTAAACGTAAATTCGGTGTTGAACCGAAAGTATATGATGTAAAAATATCTGACGGAGCAAGAAAATTATAAGAATAATAACTCAATACTATGAAACCTACATTATTAGTTTTGGCTGCAGGCATGGGGTCGCGTTACGGTGCGTTAAAACAAATGGACGGAGTAGGTCCTAATAACGAAAGTATTTTGGATTATTCCGTATTTGATGCCAAACGAAGCGGATTCGGTAAAGTCGTTTTTGTAATAAGAGACGATTTTGCAGAAGCTTTCAAAAGAATAAATAACTCCGACCGTTACAACATGCCCGTTGAATACGTATTTCAGTCCACGGATAAATTACCAAAGGGCTGTAGTATTATGCCGAACAGAACCAAACCTTGGGGAACCGCTCATGCAGTGCTTATGTCCAAAGATATTATCAGAGAACCATTCGCAGTTATCAATGCCGATGATTTCTACGGAAGAGATGCTTTCTCCGTAATGGCAAAATACCTGAATGAATGCAAAAACAAGCAAGGTGAATACTCCATGATAGCATACAAACTAAAAAATACGTTGTCGGATTTCGGAACGGTATCAAGAGGGATATGCGTACAAGACGACAGAAATTTCTTAGTTTCCGTGATAGAAAGAACAAATATAGAGAAAACAAATAACGGAGCTCAATATAAGGAGAATAATGAACAATACCCTTTAGACCTTGATTCACTTGTTTCAATGAATTTTTGGGGATTTACTCCCGATTTCTTCTTGTATTGCGAAGAGGGATTCAAAGAATTTCTAAAACAAAACTCTGCACCGGATAATAAGGCAGAGTACTTTATCCCGCTTATTGTGAACAAACTTATAAAGAATCATTCTGCAAACGTTAAAGTATTGCGTTCCGATGCAGAATGGTTCGGTGTTACATACCAAGAAGATAAAGCCGGTGTGAAAAGGAAAATATCCGAATTAATAGATAATGGAATGTATCCTAATAATCTTTGGTAAAGGCTTCGGGGAGAAAACTTTTGACAAAACTGCCCAATAATAAGGCTGAAAAGTTTCTGATTCTATAAAATTTCTACCTTTTTTTGACTCTTCTAAAACAATGTAAATGATACAATTAACTTTCTTAATGATTTCTTCAGAAATCATTAAGAAAGTTGCGAAAATCACACAGTTTTTCGACAAAATCATTAACAATTTTTTCATAACGATATTATTATCCTGAATAAAGAAATTCATCGGTTTTCATCTCGGTATCATTTACGCAATAATATCGGTATAATGCGGTGTAAAATACATAAGGGAGATTTTATTGTCCGCAATCCGCAGAACAAACCGTCACACTGCATTATCCGCTTTTAACGGGAAATACAAGTTATTAACCCAAAAGACAATTTTTTGCAAAAAAAGTATTAACTTTGCACAAAATTTTTTGCAATGAACAGAATGAGCAGTGCCAAAATATCAGAAGTAGGGAATGAACCATTTACCATAACGGGTATTGTGGCAGGAACTCCTTTCTATTTCTTTGCAGGTCAGATGCACAGAGAATTAAATTTGGATTTTATACGAGTCCCCGATTTTGAATTCTATGATAAGGTAGAAGATAAGTGTATTTCCGTTGCAACATACGTCTATTTTGATGACGTAAACGGTTTTCTGTACATCTTGGTTTCCAATAATTTCCCGATTATAAAAAATTTAGGAACTCCTGATATATTATTATTCGTTATAGGTAGAGATTGCTTTCCTAAAACTGAAAAGATCATCAAAGATATCCGTAAAAAGTCTTTTGCAAAATTCTGTAAAAGATTTTATTATACGGAAGATGACAAATGTAACGATGAAGAATATGACTCCGAACGGAACGAAACAACTGTGCAATTGAATGCATTCTCCGATGGTAAAAAAGATCCCTACGACAGTGTAAAACGAAAACGAAGAAATGCCGTAAAAGGATTTGCTATGGATGAAAGCACCATAACAAACTTGAAGGAAGATTTGGAGATTAATTTAAAAGGTGAATTACTGAATGTATTATAGAATAAAAATGCTTTGATATGATCAAAATCATTAAGATATTAGTTGTATTGACATTTACCTTCATCATAGGTTTACCGACAATACATGCTCAGGTTCACATGCGTGGTTCAGGATCCTCCGTTTTTAATTGTTTCAGTTTAGGACTAAACGGTGGAATTGACCAATACAGAGGAGATTACCATGCTTTCAGAAGTGCATTACGTGATTTGGATTACAAATTAGGATACGGTTTTTCACTGGAATACACTTTTAATAATGAATATGTCAGCAATACTCTGAGCAATATCTTTGACAAACGCCTGTCCTTATTTTTCGGTGTAAAGAAAATGAAAGCTTCTTCCAATAAAATAGACGAAGGTGATGTCATGAGTATGGATATATTAGAATTCAGCGGCATGTTAAGAGTGAATATCTTTAAATATTCATCGGTTAAAACGATGAATGACGGAGGAATGCCGTTCTCTCCCTACGTTGAAGCAGGAATGGGTTACACCGGATTTAAATGTGAGAACATCAACGATTATAACCACGGAATGAAGGGCGGTTATGCCGATAATGAATATTTGTTTCGTCCTGTTGTTATAATAGGTTGGGGCGTAAAATATAATTTAGCCAAAGGAGTTACCGCAGGATTGGACGGTTCGTACAGATTCGTATTTACCGATGAGATAGATCACCTTACGGACAGATCCGAAAGAAATGACCAATATTATTATATCGGAGCTGAATTGATGTTTAACTTAGGAGAAATATTTTCCAGGTAAAGATTGATTATGGAAAAAGAGAATGATTTAAAACAAAGAATACAAAAAGATCGTCTTCCGAAACATATTGCAATTATTATGGACGGAAACGGACGTTGGGCAAAAAAACAAAATAAAGAAAGAGTATTCGGACACCAAAACGGAGTGAATGCAGTCAGGAACGTCTGTGAAGCAGGAGCTGAATTAGGTGTACAATATCTAACTCTTTATACTTTCTCCAAAGAAAATTGGAATCGTCCGAAAGAAGAGGTAGAAGCCTTGATGAAAATGCTTACCGCAACCATCAGCAGTGAAGAAAAAACACTTATGGATAACGGAATAAAACTTATCACTATCGGTGATTTATCGGAGTTGAACCCCGATATTCAGAAAGCTCTGAACAAGATTATTGAAATAACAAAGAATAATAAAAGAATGACTTTGATATTGGCTCTGAATTATTCTTCACGATGGGAAATCACAAAAGCAGTCAAGGATATGGTCAAGGATGCAAAAGACAACAAAATAAAAGACGAAGACATTAACGAAGAATTGTTTTCTTCCTATCTGACGACCGGGAATATACCCGATCCGGATTTACTGATTCGTACTTCGGGAGAATATAGAATCAGCAATTATCTGCTTTGGCAGATTGCATACAGCGAATTGTATTTTACTGATGTGCTTTGGCCCGATTACACAAAGGCAGATTTGTACGAGGCTATCCTTGATTATCAGGGCAGAGAAAGACGTTTCGGGAAAACTTCAGAACAAATAAAAATGTAAAAAAGTAAGTTTTCATAAAATGAAATCGTAATATTAACGTTATATTAACTAAGCAATAACAGACTGACATTTTTTAGTAAATTGATAATGAAAAAACTTAGATATATACTTGTACTTGTAATGATGTTAAGCGGCTTCGCAGGAGTCTATGCTCAAACTGAAGGGGAATTGATATATATTGACTACTATTCTCCAAAAGAATACGAAGTGGGAGATATAATCGTTACAGGAGCCGACCATTTAGACCACACAAGTGTAATATTGCTTTCAGGAATTTCTGTCGGAGAAAAGATAATGATACCGTCCGATAAATTCTCTACAGCAATAGATAAATTATGGAAACAAGGCATCTTTGAAGACATACACATATACATAACAAAGGTAAAAGGAAGGACTATTTTTTTAGAATACGCTTTGAAAACCAAACCGCGTCTTTCATCATTCCGTTTCGAAGGTGTATCAAGAAGTGAAGGAGATAAGATAAAAGAGAAACTCGGCATAGCAATGGGAGATGTCGTTACCGATAATTTGAAAACAAATTGTACAAATATCATTCATGACTATTTTGCCGATAAAGGATACTATAACGCAAAAACGGAAATAATAGAAAAAAGGGATACTAATTCCGCTCGCAAGGAAAGTCAGCTGACGTTTAAAATAGACAAAGGTAAAAAGGTCAGAATAGGGAAGATTCAAATTAACGGGAACGAATATCTTTCCGATAGTAAAATCCGTCGTCAGATGAAAAATACTAAAGAATTCCGCTGGTGGAGAATTTGGAAGTCATCCAGATTGATTGAAGACGAATACAAAGCCGACAAAAAGCTTGTAATAGAAAAATATAATAACGAAGGGTTCAGAGATGCGGCAATTACATGGGATACAACCTATGTTCGCAGTACAGATTCCAAACGCGATGAAATTGTCATCAATATGAACATTTATGAAGGTAAGAAATACTTCTTCAGAGATATAACATGGGTGGGAAATACCAAATATTCGTCCAAAGAATTGTCGGATCGTCTGCGTATCAATAAAGGAGATGCCTATAATAAGGAACTTCTTACACGCAATGTCAATTATGATCCCACAGGAAAGGATATTTCCTCCTTATATATGGATGACGGATACTTGTTCTTCCGTGTTATACCGACTGAAATCAATATTGAGAACGATTCAATTGATATAGAAATGCGTATTTACGAAGGAACGCAAGCCCGAATCGGGAAAGTGGATATCACGGGAAATACAACAACCAACGATTTCGTAATACGCAGGGAATTGAAAACAATACCCGGTCAGTTGTTCTCACGCGATGATGTCATGCGTTCCATCAGAGAAATTCAACAATTAGGATACTTCAATAATGAAAAAATCAATCCGAAGATAGATCCCAACATCCAAAGCGGGACTGTGGATATCACTTACGAATTAATGGAAGAAAATTCCGGTAATCAAGTAAGTTTCTCCGGAGGTTGGGGAGGTGGAATGCTATTGTTACAAGGCGGACTTGTCCTTACAAATTTCTCTGCACGCAAAATTTTTGACGGCAGTGCATGGAGACCGTTCCCTGTAGGAGACGGGCAAAGAGTTTCTATAAGTTTACAAACCAACGGTTCCTACTATTACGGAGGTTCTCTTTCTTTTACGGAACCATGGCTGGGAGGGCGGAAGCCGACATCACTCAGTGCAGGAGTATATTATACATATCAAGATGACTCATATTATTATGACGTCAGCAACTACCATATAAAGATATTGGGAGCAAGTGTATCCTTGGGAAAACGTTTGACTTGGCCTGATGATTATTTTACTTTGGTACAAGGTATCAA
Source organism: Bacteroidales bacterium (assembly GCA_017477025.1). Taxonomy (GTDB): domain Bacteria; phylum Bacteroidota; class Bacteroidia; order Bacteroidales; family P3; genus Scybalousia_A. Next base: position 5,578 of record JAFUYA010000007.1, read on the forward strand.
GTATCAATTGTATGATGTAAAGAATGCAACTTCCTTTATCATGAGTACGGGTAAAGCTAATAACTTAGCATACACCATTACATTCGGACGAAACTCCGTTGATCAGCCTATATACCCGAGAACCGGTAGTGAATTTACCGCGGAAGGTGCATTTACTTTCCCTTATTCCTTGGTAAACGGAAAAGATTACGAACAATTGTCCTTGCAGGATAAGTTCCGTTGGTTGGAGTATTATAAAATTAACCTGCGTGCCGGTTGGTACTTAAACATTGTTGATAATTTAGTCTTATCTGCTCGCTCACGTTTCGGCTTTTTAGGAAGATATAACAATGATATTGATTATTCTCCGTTTGAACGCTACTACCTTGGAGGAGACGGTTTGACTGGATATGCCTTAGACGGACGAGAAGTTGTGTCGTTACGCGGATATGAGGCTTCCGCTTTAGCACCTGAAAACGGAGCAACGGCATTTGACAAATTCACCATGGAGTTACGTTATCCTATTACTCTGAATCCTGCTGCCAGCGTGTATGTTTTAGCATTTGCCGAAGGAGGAAACTCATGGTCTGACTTGAACTCTTTTTCTCCTTTCAAGATGTATCGCTCTGCAGGTGTGGGAATAAGAATATTTATGCAAATGTTCGGTTTGATAGGCTTCGATTGGGGATACGGATTTGACCCTGCATTCGGAGAAATAAACAGAAGCAAGGGACATTTCCACATATCACTTAACGGTTCTATTGACTAAAATTGAATTTAAAAATACAAGAAAATAAAAACACGAAAATGAAAAAGACGATTGTATTAACGGCCTTAATGTTATGCGGACTTATGGGTTTTGCACAAAAGTTTGCGTGCGTTGATTCCGATTATATTTTGAACAATATGCCTGAATACAAACAAGCACAGAAGGAATTGGAAGATGCCTCTATGCAATGGCAGAAAGAAATTGAGAATAAATTAGCGGAAGTGGATAAAATGTATAAGCAATATCAGGCAGAAGCATTACTACTCCCGAGTGATTTAAAGACAAAAAAAGAAAACGAGATTGTGGCTGCGGAGAAAGCGGCTAAAAATCTTCAAAAGCAAAGATTCGGTAATGACGGAGATTTGGCAAAAAAACGCTCTGAATTGGTAAAGCCTATACAGGATAAAGTGTATAATGCCATTGAAAAATTGGCACAGGAAAAAAACTATTCCGCAGTGTTTGACAGAGCAAGCGGAGCTGCATTACTTTACATCGATGATAAAACCGATATATCGGATTTGGTTCTTTCCGAATTGGGTTACAAAGTAAACGGCAGTTCAAGAAAACGTTGATACATTCCTGTCTGATTGTTTTATTCAGCAAATATTACTTTGCAAACTATTGATAAACAACAGCAAAGAAAAATGTATTTTTACGGGAATTTTTTTAAAGAAAACTGACGTTTTCTTAATGATTTCTCAAGTTTTTCCACACAAAAAATAAACGGGAAAAGTAATTAAGTTTTTAACATAAGAAAATAAAGAAACAGTAATGAAAAAAACAGTAAAATTAT
>JAFUYA010000092.1 GCA_017477025.1 Bacteroidales bacterium
ATTAGCGACGAAATCATTAAAGATTTGTCGGTTTTCTTAATGATTTCAGACAAAATCAGGGACTTTTTTTCACGGAAGTTAAACAACGGGAAATTATGCTTAATACTTATTTTTCCATAAGCAAATATGCAAATAAAAAAGGCAGATAAATTATCCGCCTTTTTTGAAAACGGTTGAAAGAAAAACCGTTTTTGTATTTTTTTTATTGAATTAGTCGCCCAAAGTTGCAACCATAACGGCTTTGATTGTGTGCATACGGTTCTCGGCTTCGTCGAAAACGATGGAAGCTTCGCTTTCAAATACGTCTTCGGTAACTTCTACGCCGTCAATTTTGAATTGTTCATAAACATCCCTGCCGACTTTGGTTTCAAGGTTATGATATGCAGGCAGGCAGTGCATAAATTTGCATTTAGGGTTACCCGTTGCTTTCATAACTTTCTTATTTACCTGATAAGGTTTCAACAATTTGATTCTCTCTGCCCAAACCTCTGCAGGCTCTCCCATAGATACCCATACGTCGGTATATAAGAAGTCGCAACCTTTAACACCTTTTTCCACGTCATCGGTAACCGTCAATTTAGCACCTGTTTCTTTGGCAATCTTCTTGCAAGTGTCTATCAATTCTTTTGAAGGTTGAAGTTTTTTAGGAGCAACGATGCGGACGTCCATACCCATTTTAACTCCGCCGACCATCAAAGAATTACCCATGTTGTATCTTGCATCGCCAAGGTAAGCATAAGTAACCTGATTCAAAGGTTTGTCGGTATGTTCGCTCATAGTCAAAAAGTCAGCCAATATCTGTGTAGGGTGGAACTCGTTAGTCAATCCGTTCCATACGGGAACACCTGCATACTCTGCCAACTCTTCAACGATTTTCTGCTCGAATCCGCGATATTCTATACCGTCGAACATACGGCCCAATACTCTTGCCGTGTCTTTCATAGACTCTTTTACTCCTATTTGTGAGCCTGTAGGTCCCAAATAAGTAACGTGAGCACCCTGATCATGTGCTGCTACTTCAAAAGCACAACGAGTACGAGTGGAAGTCTTTTCAAATATCAAGGCAATGTTCTTACCTTTCAAATGTTGTTGCTCGCTTCCTGCATATTTTGCACGTTTTAAGTCGCGTGCCAAGTCCAACATGTATTGTATTTCCTTTGGAGTAAAATCCAACAATTTAAGGAAATTTCTGTTTCTTAAATTAAATGCCATAATTCTTATTATTTTTTATTGTTAATAAATTAATTTCTTTTCCCTTTACCGAAAAACGATGAGCGAAAGCAAAGTTTTCTTCAATTAAAACTCAACTTTGTAATCCTGAATAAAGTCAATGGATTTCTTTATTAAGGTATACATCACTTCATCATTTTCAACAAAATGAACGTGTTTGCGATACTCTGCAACAAATTTCTCAATGGCAGGAGAAGATTTCAATCCCGTTTGTTGTTTTCTGAAATCCAATGCTTGTGCTGCGTTGAACAATTCTATAGCAAGCACTCTTTCCGTATTATTAACGACACGGAAACATTTTGTTGCGGCATTGGAGCCGAAAGATACGTGGTCTTCCTGTCCTTGTGAAGAGTCAATGGTATCAACGCTGTTAGGCATACACAACATTTTGTTTTGATTTACGATACTTGCGGCAGCGTATTGAGGAATCATAAATCCGCTGTTCACACCCGGCTTTGCAACCAAGAAAGACGGCAAATTTCTTTTTGCACCAATCAATTGGTATGTTCTTCTTTCGGAAACGGATGACAATTCACTGACTGCAATTGCCAAGAAATCCAGATTCAACGCCAAAGGTTCGCCGTGGAAGTTACCTGCAGAGATAACCATATCTTCATCAGGGAAAACAGTCGGATTGTCCGTTGCGGCATTGATTTCGGTAGTGATAATATCTGCCACGTGGTTGATTGCGTCCTTGCATGCTCCGTGAATCTGCGGAACACAACGGAAAGAATAAGGGTCTTGTACGTGTTCTTTATGACGTTTGATGATTTCACTGCCCTCAAGCAAAGAACGAATACGTCTTGCAGTGGTCAATTGTCCTTGATGAGCCCTTACAAGATGAACATTATCGAAGAAAGGTTCGATTCTTCCGTCAAAGGCTTCCAAACTAACGGTCATGATCAAGTCTGCCAACTTGGAAAGTTTTTTTGCTTTGATGATACTGTACATAGCAAAAGCACCCATGAACTGCGTTCCGTTCAAAAGAGCCAAACCTTCCTTACTTTGCAACTCGATAGGCTTCCAACCCATCTGTTTGTTCAATTCCTCTCCGCTGATTCTCTTTCCCTTGTAATCAACTTCGCCCAAACCTAACAAAGGTAAGCACATATTTGCCAAAGGTGCCAAATCGCCGCTTGCTCCCAAAGAACCTAACTGATAAACAACAGGATAGATGTCGTTATTGAAGAAATCAACCAGACGTTGTACGGTTATAAGTTGCGTTCCCGAATGACCGTAGGACAGAGATTGAATCTTATTCAAAAGCATCAACTTAACAACTTGATGAGGTACTTCTTCTCCGCATCCGCATGCGTGGGACATGACAAGATTTTTCTGAAGTTGAGAAAGTTGTTCTTTGCTGATGGATATATTGCACAAAGAACCGAATCCGGTAGTAACTCCGTAGATCGGTTCCTTTTGGTTTTCCATCTTTTTATCCAAATACTCTCTGCATTTTTGGATTCTTTTCTTGCTTTCTTCAGAAAGTTCCAAATGCATTCCTTTTTCCATTATCTCGCTTACTCTTTCCAAAGTAAGCAATTCAGGACTGATATGATGAATTTCCATTTCTTTTAAATATGTTTGATTGTTATATCTCGTATTTTCAAGTTGCAAAAATACAATATTTTTGTTTTAATAAAAAAAATAGGTGAAAAATAAATAAAACAGCCTGTTTTTGCAACATGTTTTGCAGATACTGCAGTGTGTGTTTTACATTCAGTTTTCCAACTCTTCGGAAATCTCTTCCCATTCCGCCATAAGAGAGTCCAAAAGTTCCTTTTTATTTTGATAATCAGTGAAAAAGTCGGCATTTTGTACATTGCCGAGTTGCTGTTCCATCATTGCAATTTCGTTTTCCGTCGTTTCTATCTTTTCTTCAATATTTTTAAGGCGGTTACGTTTCTTTCTCAACTCTTTTTCTTTCTCTTTGTTGGCTTGAAAATCAAGTTTGTTGCGGCTCACGGGCTTTTCCTGTTTGTCAGAGGCGGAAGAATTTTTCTTATCCGAAGAATCTTTTAAGTTAAGTTCATCAAGATTCTGCATTTTCTTCTTTTCCAAGAATCCGTAAATATCATCATAGTATTCTTTTATTGCATGATCTTTGAATTCATACAAAACATCTGTCAAACCTTCCAAAAAATCGCGGTCGTGCGAAACGAGAATAAATGCTCCGTCGTATTTGAGCAGTGCATTTTTTAGAATGTCTTTACTGACTAAATCCAAATGGTTGGTAGGTTCGTCCAATACCAACAAATTGACGGAACTCAAAAGCAGTTTTGCCAATGCAAGTCTTGTTTTCTCTCCGCCCGACAGCACTTTGACTTTTTTGTCAATAGCCTCCTTATCAAAAAGGAAACTTCCCAAAATGTTTCTTATCTTCTGTCTTGCATCCCCTGTCGCAATGTCGTCAATAGTTTCAAAAACCGTCTTATCGGGGTCTAACAATGCAGCTTGATTTTGTGCAAAATAGCCTATTTTGACGTCATAACCCAGATTGTATTGTCCTGAATAGTCTTTTATTTCGCCTACAATTATTTTTGACAGCGTGGATTTGCCCTCTCCGTTGCGTCCGATAAAAGCAACCTTACGGCCTTTTTCCAAAACAAGGTTGATATTATTCAAAACGTTTTTTTCTCCGTATGATTTGCTCAGATTTTTTATATCCACAACAACCTTTCCCGAGTGAGGAGCGGGCGGAAACAAGAAATGAATGGAAGAAGAATCGACTTGATCAACGTCTATTCTTTCCATTTTGTCCAACATTTTGATTTTGCTCTGTACTTGTTTGGCTTTTGTGGCTTTGTAGCGGAAGCGTTCGATGAATCTTTCCACTTCGGCAATCTGTCTTTGCTGATTGATCATTCGGGATTGTTGTGATCGGATTCTTTCTTCGTGCAAAATCTGATAATCCGAATAAGAAACTTTGTAATCATATATTTTTCCCGCCGTAATCTCAACGGTGCGTTTGGTAACGTTGTCCAGAAAACATCTGTCATGCGAAACCAGTACAACTGCACCGTAATACGACTGTAAGAAAGTTTCAAGCCAAGTTATGGATTCTATATCCAAATGATTTGTAGGCTCGTCTAAAAGAATCAAATCGGGCTTCTGCAGAAGAATTTTTGCCAATTCCACCCTCATCTGCCAACCGGACGAAAACTCCGTCATATTGCGGTGAAAATCTTCGTGTTTGAATCCTAATCCGAGCAAGATTTTTTGTGCCTGAGGTTCGGCATTATTGACGTCAATAATATTCAGTTTCTCATTTATCTCCTCTTGGAGCATAAGAAGTCTTTCGTATTCTTTGCTTTGATAATCTTCACGGCAGGCAAGTTCCGTATTGACTGCATTGAGTTCGGTTTTGAGGCGTTTGATTTCATCAAAGGCAGTCATCGTTTCCTGCAACACGGTAGTGGTTGATGAGGGTATCATCTCCTGCGGTAAATAACCGACCGTTTGCGTTTTGCTTTTGACAATATTGCCGCCGTCTGCGGATTGTTTGCCACACAGGATTTTCAAAAGAGTTGATTTGCCTGCACCGTTTTTGCCCACCAGACCTATACGATCTTTATCTCCGATGGTAAAACTTACATTGTCGAAAAGTTTGTTACCGTTGAATTCTACTGACAGGTTATTTATATTTATCATTATCTGTTTTTTGTAGTAAGAAGTTAAAGGAGAATCCCGACGAAATAAAAAAAAGAAAAACGAAACGAATATTCCCCGCTTCGTTTTCCTTACTCTGCATTATCTTTATTAAGAAAGATTGTTGTTAGTTCTGTAACGTGAAATTAACAGGCAGGTTAAACTGCTGTCTTACCTTCTTTCCTCTCTGCATTGCAGGAGTCCATTTAGGCATTGACTTAACAACGCGGATTGCTTCCTCACCGCAACCTGAACCTATGTCACGCAAAATCTTAATATCCGTAATAGAACCGTCCTTTTCAACAACGAAAGTCAAATAAACTCTTCCTTGCGTTCCCGTTTCTCTTGCCTGCTGAGGATATTTGATGTTTTTAGCAAGATATTTGTTCAATTCCTGCAAACCGCCGGGGAAAGACGCCATCTGTTC
>JAFUYA010000093.1 GCA_017477025.1 Bacteroidales bacterium
GGGAGGCACTTCCGACGATTGAGAAACTTGTAAATGACGGAGCAAAAGTTATCCTTATGTCACATTTAGGACGACCTAAGAAAGGTGGTTTTGAAGAAGAATTTTCACTAAAACCCGTTGCAGAGTATCTTTCACAATTGATGGGTAAGGAGATATTCTTCACGCAGGAATTGTTGGGAGACAAAGTGTATGACATGGCCGATTCTCTAAAAGACGGAGATGTTATGCTTTTGGAAAACGTACGTTTTTATGCAGGAGAAACCAAGGGCGACGAGCATTTGGCAAAACAGCTGGCACAACTCGGAGATGCGTACGTTAATGATGCTTTCGGCTCGGCACACAGAAAACACTCTTCAACGGCAGTTATAGCAAAATTCTTCCCTAATGCAAAATATTTCGGCTTGCTTATGCAACAGGAAGTAGAGAATTTGAACAAGTTGCTGGGTGAAGTAGAACGTCCTTTTACTGCAATTATCGGAGGAAGCAAAGTTTCTTCCAAAATGGATATTTTACTGTCTTTATGCGACAAAGTAGATTATCTCCTTATAGGGGGCGGCATGCGATACACCTTTGCAAAAGGCAACGGACACAAAATCGGAGAAAGCATCTGCGAAGATGACAAACTTGAAGCTGCATCAAGAGTCGTATATACGGCAAAAAGTAAGGGAGTTAATATTGACTTAACGCACGACAACGTCATTGCCGATTCGTTCTCTAACGAAGCAAATATCAAGTATATTCCTGATATGGAAGTTCCTGAAGGTTGGATGGCTATGGATATAGGAGAGAAAACCATTGCCATGTATGACGCAATCATACGTAAATCTAAAACCATACTTTGGAACGGACCTATGGGCGTATTCGAGTTCCCTAAGTTTGCAAAAGGCACGCAGGCTATTGCCAAAGCCGTAGCGGAAGCAACAACAAACAACGGAGCATTTTCCGTAATAGGCGGTGGCGACAGCGTGGCTGCAATCAAACAAGCAGGATATGCTGACAAGGTTTCTTACGTATCAACAGGCGGCGGTGCAATGTTGGAGTTTATTGAAGGAAAGACTCTTCCGGGTATTGCGGCAATAGAAGAAACCGAATCTTCTCAACCTAAATGCGTACTTATCACGGGAGCTACATCGGGTATAGGCAAGGCTTGTGCGGAGAAGTTTGCAGAAAAAGGTTGCAACGTTATCATCACAGGAAGAAGAAAAGACAGACTTGACAAATTGAAAGAAGATTTGGAAAAATCTTTCGGAGTAAGCGTCATGCCGTTGAATTTCGATGTTAGGGATAATAAAGCAGTGGAAGAAAATCTTAACTCTCTTCCTGCCAAATGGCGTAAGATTGACGTATTGGTCAATAACGCAGGTCTGGCTGCAGGAAAAGATCCTATACAAAGTGCCGACCTTAACGATTGGGAACAGATGGTTGATACGGATGTAAAAGGATTGTTGTACGTATCAAGAATCGTATTGCCGTGGATGTGCGAAAGAAAGAAGGGGCATGTAATCAATTTATGCTCCATAGCAGGCAAGGAAGTGTATGCGGGAGGCAGTGTATATTGTGCTGTTAAACACGCAGTTGATGCTATAAGTAAAGGAATGCGTATTGATTGTTTGCCTTACAATATAAAAGTTACTAATGTTTGCCCTGGTGCCGTTGAAACGGAATTCTCAATGGTAAGATTCAAAGGTGATATGGCAAAGAATTATGCAACGTACGAAGGATTCACTCCACTTACTGGTGAGGACATTGCAGACACTATAGTCTATTGTGCATTCTTACCTCAACATGTTTGTATAAACGATCTGACTATTATGCCTACCGCACAAGCCAACAGCGGATTATTCTTCAGACAATAGCATTCACACGTATATCAACTCAAAGAAAACGGTATTTCCTTCCAAACGGAATACCGTTTTTTTTATTAATGACACGAATGAAACAATACAGAGCAGAAAAATATCAATGATTACGAATAAAATGTATGTAAAAACAAAAATATCTTTAATAAAAACGGAAGAAATCTCAGACTTTTTTTACATATTTATAACATAATAAATTTCAACTGTTTATAATTTCATTCAAGGAAATCACGAAAGAAAACACAAGTCATATGTGTAGCATATCAGGGCAATAAGGTAGCATATCATTTTTTCACATGCTACCTGTTGATATTCTAATAATATATTATGTTCCTGATGTGTCAGGTAGCATGTGTAGCATATTTTCTTTAAAAAACTTTTATAGACGTATAGAAAGTTACATTTTTAATGCTACCTATGCTACCTTATCCCCTCTGAACCTATACTATACAATACTTTTCACGGGGTGCGAAGTGCGGATGGTTTAATCTGCTTACGGCAAAGAAAACAAAAACTACGTATAAATTCAAACAAAAAAAAACAATATTTCTCGAAAAGCAGGCTGCAAATCGTTGATATGCGGATTTTTTTTGTAAATTTGCTGTCGAAAGATTAACCTCCGGAGTATTTTATCCGAAACAAAAGTACTTTACCGAAAAAAGTGCAACTGATAATTTGATTAATAAACATTTAATATATCTACGCATGAAAAAAAACATACTTTTTTTTGTCCTGACAATTGCATTATTCGGAATGTTTAATCCGAAGTCCGACGTCTTTGCTCAGGATAATCCGTCATTGTATTTTTCAAAACATCCTCATGCAGGCTCTTACAATCCGGCTTTTATGTCAAATCACAAATTCTACCTGTATGCCTTGGGACGAATATCCTTGGGTTTTAGAACCTCGGGATTTGATTGGAACGATTTAATCAATGAAACACCGGGTAATAGTGATTCTCTCAGAATGGATGTCAATGGTTTCTTGAATAAACTTAAAGAAAACAACAATCTGTCTTCGGATATCGGATTAGATATTGCAGGAATAGGTTTTAAAATTGCCCGCAACTATTTCTCTTTAGGCGTTTCCTTAAATCTTGAAAGTAAGTTTAAACTGCCTTTATCTTTTGTTGATTTCCTTTTTAACGGAGCAGAGTCGGGAAATCATAACTTGGCATTTAATGACAATTTGTTTAATGCCGTTGCTTATACCACGGCTTATGCAGGGTACGCAAGGGAAATCACGGACAGATTGACGGTCGGAATAAAATTCAAAATGTATAACGGAATTTTGAATATTCACACCAATAAAGCCGTTACTTCATTTGCTACTAATTCTAAAAACACGTTGTACGGAGATGTTGATATTGATATGTCTTTTTTCTTCGGTAAATTCAATGTCGTCAGCAGTTCCCCCGATCAGACAGATAATCTTGAATTTGAAACGGAGGACGACATCGTGGAAAGTTTAAAGAAAATAAAAGACAACAAAGGTTACGGACTTGATATAGGTGCCGTATACAGACTGAACGACAACATGGAGATTTCGGCATCCGTTATTGACTTTGGAAAAATAACATGGAAAACAAATGCAGTGAAAATGTACACTCGGAATCCCGACAGAGGAGTTAAATTTTCAGGAATAGATACCGACTATGAAGAAATAAAAGATGACATAGGCGGATATTTCAACAATATCGGCGACAGTTTGAAAGATGCTTTCGATTTGACTGCTGAAGATATTGATAAATACACAACTAACATTCCGACAAAAGTATATATAGGATACTCCTGGCAATTTGTTCCACATCTTTACTTACAAGCGTTGTATAATGCAAGATTTATCAGTTCGGATTTTGAAAGTTCTCTTTCCCTTAATCTTGCCTTGATGACAAATTTCTTTTCTCTTTCAGTTGGCAATACGATAAAATATACGATGTTCAACCCTAATGTGATGCTCTCTTTAGGCAATGTATTTTTAGGAGCAAGTTTTTCTTCTTTTGCACCTAAAAAAGCCGACGGTTTATCAATCTATATGGGATGGAGTCTCGGATTTAAAAACAAGAAGAAACCTTTACCTTTAAAGATCAACGACAATCCTGACGACGGAAGTGAGTTGTCTTTTTTGGAAATAAAATAGAAAAGTTTTTGTAATGTCATTTTTTTTGCATAACTTTGCCGTTCGGAATTAGTGTGTGATTATTAATCAAAAAAGAACAATTATAGTAATATTAATACAAATTTTATATGGCACAAATCAAAACGTTAGCAGATTTGCAGGCGTTGAAAAAAGTAGCCCACGAAAAGATGGATACCCGTATTAAGGGTAACACCTCGGGTTTGCCTCAAATCAGAATTGCAATGGCCACCGTAGGTATTGCAGCCGGAGCTAAAGAAATCTTTGACTACTTTTTGGAACAAGCGGACGCTGAAGGATTAAATGTAGTTGTTACTCAGACGGGAGTTATCAAAGACGGTAACTGTCAGCCCGTTGTTGTTGAACTTGCTTTGACGGAAGGTGAATGTCAGGTATTTGAAAACGTTGATAAAAAGAAAGCAGACGAAATACTTGATATGTTGAAACATTAACGGGTTTCGGTTCATTTGTCGAAGACAAGTTCTTGAAAGCAGAGTAGTTATTAATCTATAAACAAATTTAAGGAGAATTTATATGACTAAATTCAAAACTCATATCCTTGTCTGCGGAGGTACGGGCTGTACTGCCTCTTTAAGTGATAAAATAGCAAAAAATCTCAAAGATAATTTAGCGGATAAAGGATTAGAAAACGAAGTTCAGGTTATTCTTACGGGATGTTTCGGCTTTTGCGAAAAAGGTCCTATCGTTAAAATTATGCCTGACAATACTTTCTACACGGAAGTAAAACCTGAGGATGCAAAAGAAATTATTGAAGAGCATATCGTAAAAGGTAGAAAAGTAACTCGTTTGCTTTATACCGATCCTGAAACAAAGGAACATATTGCAGACTCAAAACACATGGGATTCTATAAGAAACAATTGCGTATAGCATTGCGTAATTGCGGATTTATAGACCCTGAAAACATTGAAGAATACATTGCCAACGACGGTTACGAAGCTTTAGCAAAATGTCTTACGGAATATACTCCTGAACAGGTAATTGATATTATCAAAAAATCAGGTTTGAGAGGACGCGGCGGAGCAGGTTTCCCTACAGGTATTAAATGGGAGATTGCTTCCAAGAATCATGCCGATCAGAAGTATATTGTTTGTAATGCCGACGAGGGGGACCCAGGTGCATTTATGGATCGTTCCATACTTGAAGGAGACCCTAACAGTATTATAGAGGCTATGGCTATAGGCGGTTACGCTATAGGAGCAACTAAGGGTTTGGTATACATACGTGCAGAGTATCCTTTGGCAATACATCGTTTGGAAGTTGCAATCAAACAAGCCAGAGAATACGGTCTGTTAGGTAAAAACATATTCGGTTCGACATTTGATTTTGATATAGAATTGCGTTACGGAGCAGGTGCTTTTGTTTGCGGAGAAGAAACGGCTCTTATCCATTCTATGGAAGGCAAACGCGGAGAACCTACTTTCAAACCGCCTTTCCCTGCACAAAGCGGTTATTTGGAAAAACCTACGAACGTAAATAATGTAGAAACTTTCGCAAATATTCCTATCATTATATTGAAAGGTGCCGACTGGTTCTCATCTATCGGTACGGAGAAATCAAAAGGAACAAAAGTATTCGCACTTGCAGGACAAATCAATAATGTCGGCTTGATAGAGATCCCTATGGGAACGACATTAAGAGAAATCATTTATGAGATAGGCGGAGGAATAAAGAACGGAAGAAAGTTCAAAGCCGTTCAAACAGGAGGTCCTTCAGGCGGATGTTTAACGGAGAAACATTTGGATGTTGCCATTGATTACGATTCATTAATGGCAGCAGGCTCTATGATGGGTTCAGGCGGTATGGTCGTAATGGACGAAACTTCATGCATGGTTTCAATTGCTAAATTCTATTTGGATTTCACCGTTGAAGAGAGTTGCGGAAAATGTACTCCGTGTCGTATCGGTAATAAACGTTTATACGAGATTTTGGATAAGATTACGCAGGGTAAAGGTACGATGGAAGACTTGGATAACTTACGTAATTTGTCAAAGGTTATTAAAGATACTGCACTTTGCGGTCTTGGTCAGACTTCTCCTAATCCGGTATTATCGACCATTGATAATTTCTGGGATGAATACGTTGAACACGTACAAGAACATAAGTGTCGTGCAGGCGTTTGTAAGGCGTTAATGAAATATGTTATCGACCCTAATGTTTGCGTAGGCTGTACTGCTTGTGCAAGAAACTGTCCTGTGAATGCAATTAAGGGAGAAAGAAAATCCGCACACGAGATAAATCAGGATGCTTGTATAAAATGCGGCACTTGTATAGAAAAATGTAAATTCGGTGCAATCAGTATTAAGTAATAAAGGAGGAACATTGAGATGGAACAAATGGTAAATTTAACAATAGACAATAAACAGGTTCAAGTTCCTCAAGGAACGTCATTGCTTAAAGCGGCTGCGTCCATAGGAATTAAGATACCTACGTTATGTTATTATGAATTGAAAGGACAAAATATAGAAAACCGTCCGGGTGCTTGCCGTGTTTGCGTGGTTGAAGTAGAGGGAAGAAGAAATCTTGCTCCTGCCTGTGCAACCGATGTAATGGAAGGCATGGTTGTTCATACTCATTCTTTAAGAGTTGTAAATGCCAGAAGAACGGTTGTTGAATTGATGCTGTCCGATCACCCTGCTTCATGCCTTACTTGTGCGAAAAGCGGAAAATGTGAATTACAAACACTGGCACAAGAGTTAGGTATAAGGGATATTACATTCAAAGGCGAGCAATCAACATACAGAAAAGATTTATCCCCGGCCATTATACGCGATGTTAATAAGTGTATAATGTGTCGTCGTTGTGAAACAGTATGTAATAAATTGCAGACAGTAGGTGCTTTATCTGCAGTAAACAGAGGTTTTATGGCAGTAGTGGCTACGGCATTTGAACAGGATTTAAAGAAGAGTCCTTGTGTTATGTGCGGACAATGCGTTCAGGCTTGTCCTGTCGGAGCATTGGCTGAAGTGGATAATACTCGCCAAGTTATAAATGCAATATGCGATCCTAAGAAAACTGTAGTCGTTCAGACAGCTCCTGCCGTTCGTGTTGCAATCGGGGAAGAATTCGGTTTGGAACCCGGTTCAAGAGTTACGGGCAAAATGGCTGCTGCATTAAGAAGAATTGGATTCGATTATGTATTCGATACTGATTTCGCTGCCGACCTTACCATTATGGAAGAAGGTACTGAAATGTTAGGACGTATCGACAGATATATGAAAGGAGATAAGACCGTGAAATTACCTATCATGACATCTTGTTGTCCGGGTTGGGTTAATTTCTTTGAAACTTATTATCCTGATATGTTGGATATTCCTTCTACTGCAAAATCTCCTATGCAAATGTTCGGAGCCGTTGCAAAGAGTTATTGGCTAGAGAAACTCGGCATTAAAAGAGAAGATATGGTTGTTGTAAGTATAATGCCGTGTGTTGCAAAGAAATTTGAATGTCAAAGAGATGAGTTCAAGGTTGATGGAAATCCTGACGTAGATTATTCTCTTACCACTCGTGAGTTAGCAGAACTTATCAAACAATTCAATATTGATTTTAATTCATTACCTGATGAAGATTTCGATCGTCCGTTAGGTGAGAGTACAGGTGCAGCCGTTATCTTCGGTGCTACAGGCGGTGTGATTGAAGCTGCAACGCGTACTGCTTATGAAATATTCACGGGAAAAACTTTGGAGAAAGTGGATTTCAATGAATTGAGAGGGATGGAAGGAGTAAGGGAAGCAACCGTTGATTTCAATGGAACTCCTATCCATATCGGAATTGCTCACGGTTTGGGTAATGCCCGCAAACTTTTGGATAAAGTTAAAGAAGGGAAAGAATTCTTCCACGCAATTGAGGTTATGGCTTGTCCTGGCGGTTGTGTAGGCGGAGCTGGACAACCTTATCATCACGGAGATTTCTCTAAGGTTGAGAAACGTTTCGCTGCAATTTATGAAGAAGATAAGGAAAAACCTTTACGTAAATCGCACGAAAATCCTTATATTAAACAACTTTATAGTGAGTACTTGGGACAACCTTGCGGTGAAAAGTCGCATCACCTGCTTCATACTCATTATTTCGACAAATCGGATAAAGTTGAATTTGTTAAAGAGTAAAGCGGTTCTTCTTTCTGCACGGTTAAGTGCGGAAAGAAGTCCGATTGTTTAACTTTTAATAACATTTACGAAAATGGCAAAAGTAAAATTAGACGACAGTAAAATACAAAAAATAAAGGATATTTGTGCTGCTCACGGCAATAAGGCAGGTGAAGCTATCAATATTCTGCATGAGGTGCAAAATACATTCGGCTATTTGCCTGCAGAGGTACAAGAGTTGATTGCCGAACAGATTCATGTTTCCGCTGCCCATATTTACGGTATAGTTACCTTCTATTCGTTCTTCACGATGATACCTAAGGGCGAACATCCTATAAGTGTATGCTTGGGAACTGCATGTTACGTACGCGGTAGCGAAAAAATTCTTGACGAATTCAAACGTCAGTTGGGTATCGGTATTGGAGAAACTACTCCTGACGGAAAATTCTCCATCAACTGCTTACGCTGTGTCGGTGCATGCGGACTTGCTCCCGTTGCATTGGTAGGCGACAAGGTTTATGGCAGAATTACAACCGATCAGGTTAAGGATATTATTGCCGAATATCAGAACTAACATTAAAAAGAATATTAAATATCAAAAGGTATTCAAGGCGTCCGAAGTTATTCGGACGCCTTCTTTATTTCTATATTACAATAATAATCAGAAAATTTCGTTATCGTTACGTAAGTTCTGATACTGATCGGAAAAAGTGCGTGAATACTTCAGAAATCACACACTTTTTCTTAGAAATCAGTGATAAAATTGTAGAAAAAAGTATTTTTTTATGAATAACAAACTCAAAGGCTGTTTTTTCGGCATAATTGCTGCCGTTGCTTACGGAACTAACCCGTTGGGTGCATTATTTCTGTACAGGGAAGGATTCAATCCGCCGAGTGTTATATTCTACCGCTTCGTATTTGCAGTATTGATTCTGCTTGCAATATTAAAGATACAGAAAGTCCCGTTGAGAGTAAATAAATGGGAGATTAAGATTCTCGGCAGTTTGGGAACGATTTTTGCCGTATCGGCTCTTACACTATATACATCATTCAACTATATGGACTCAGGCATTGCATCCACAATTCTTTTTGCCTATCCGATTATGGTAGCCGTTCTAATGAGTGTATTTTTCAAAGAAAAGACCTCTTTTTTGACCGTCATATCAATAATTCTCAGTGTTGCTGGTATATTACTGTTATATCAGGGAGACGGCAACGTACGTCTTTCTGTTTTGGGAGTAATTCTTGTATTGCTCTCATCACTGACATACGCAGTATATATAGTAATTGTAAACAGAAGCAAAATAACCATGACGCCGTTTAAGATGACTTTCTATATCATGGCTTTTGCTGCTGTAACAACTTTCTTATATTCCTTACTGAATAAGCAAAACCACATCATAATGATACCTTCTTTAAGTGCATTGGGGTGGTGTGTATTTCTGTCATGCGTACCTACAATAATAGCCATGACATTTTTGAATATGGGTATATTTTATGCCGGTTCAACTCCTACTGCCATCATGGGGGCATTGGAACCTGTAACGGCGGTAATTATAAGCATTTCAGTATTTGACGGTGTTTTCTCTTTAAGACTTGCAACGGGTATCATACTTATTCTCGGTGCCGTACTGCTCATTGTTGCAGGCAAAACTTTATCTAAAAAACACGATAATTGAAATAAAAAATAAACAATAGATTTTTACGTTATTCCCCGCATGAGAGAGATTGAGAAACTAAACACGGACGATAGCGTTGCGGTATCACACCTGCAATTTTTTCCTTGTATAAAACAATTAATATTATTTGAGAAA
>JAFUYA010000094.1 GCA_017477025.1 Bacteroidales bacterium
ATGGAAGCCACTTTCATAGTCTTTCTCTTTTCCATTAAAAACGTAAGAAAAAAATAATATAGAATTTTTGGCAGAATTGTTACACAAAAGAGTACTCTGAAATGATATTTCTATGTAAATAGTATTCATTCTGGTGTATTATTATCGTCTTGTATACATCTCTCTATATATGTTTCTATTTGAAAATCTTCAATATCAGAAATATCGTCTTTATAGCCAACATAATATTTATCTCTTTTCATATATATATAGTCCTTATCTATAACTTTAAGCATAGTTATATAGAAATGGGAAAGACCCTGCTTTATCAAAATGCTAGCAGTTTCAGTCTCATCAAAATGGAAATTATTAGGTACTAATAAATAGTGTGTATTAAATAGGTTCGTATCAGAAATAGAATCTGTTTCATTAAATGATACGGACTTTTTATATAAAATATCTATATTATATAAAGATGCAGGGAAACTGCTATCCATACGGGATATAGAATATCCATTGTATGATATTTTCAGGTTATCGCAAGGTAATTTGTAGTTAAATTTGATAGTTAATACAAAATCTGTGAATTCTGTATAAATTGTATCAGAATTTGTCGTCAATTCTGGTAAAAATGTCATTTCATCATATACATCACTCTTATTTTGAATGAGAATGGATGTCTGACAGAAACTTATAGACATAAGGCTAAAAAAAATCAATATGACAATAAATTTTTCCATAGTTAGTATGCACCTTTGTGATTATAAGTACCATTGTTTTTAGTATTTCTTTCAAATGGCATAGGCTCAGTCCTATATTTTGGTAAAATAGTCGTCCTGTCTTTATTTAAATAGTTTATTTTAAAATCTTTATCATAACCAGAAGACATTATGTTCATTTCTGTCGGAACATAATATCCTTGGGTCTGAAAGTATTTATTAAAAGATGGGAAAATTCTTGCAGAGAATTCTTTAGCATCTACTTCAAGGGAAAGTAATTTTTCTCTCGACATATCATAAAAATTCCATTGATGATCTTTTATTTGTTTGCAATGAAACAATTCTTCTGCTAAAATATGGGAATCTGAACCCCCATGCACATCATCCCCTTCTCCCCAATAAACCTTTAATGATGGTAGTACCATTCCTTCCTTATATCCTTCAGATCTTGGCAAAATAGATATAGATATTTCTCCTGCCATCAATTCTGTTACAAGACTACGACCTTCTTTTCCTGAGTCATAAATCTGTTTTATAATTTCCACCCTTCGATCATGTGCATCTTTTTTAAACGAATCTAATGTTAGCAAACTTTGCTTATTTCCTTCATCATCTGTTAACCAAATTTCTTCGCCATTCGGGTCTATCAATTTAATTGGATTATTTGCACAATAGTTATAAGGAGATAATGATGGATATTTATCTGCCATTGGGTCTGTTGAAAGCCACATAGAGATTTCCGAGGAATAGTACCTTGAACCATAGTAATGAAAGCCACTTTCATAGTCTTTCTCTTTTCCGTTAAAAGTATAAGCAAAACAAACTTTGTAAGTTGTCTGATAATTGGGATAATATGTCAATTTTAAAGCATTCAAATTTTTAAAATTTCTATTGTTTTTTCCAATGCCAAAGTTACAACTTTTTCTTTTTCTGACAAAAATATTTTAAACAAATTTTATATCTGTCGGTAGGATTTTTCATTGAATATGATTGTATTAAATTCACAAATCCTGTCGTATATCCGCATTTCGTAATGTTCTTGTATCTGCTCTAATGTCAAATTTGATGTTATTATTGTTGGATAGTTTTTTTCATATCTCCACGATAATACTTCCGTAAATGGAGATATTTCATTTCCAAAATTCTTTACTGATGAAAGTTTTTCTGTTCCGACATCGTCAATAAAAAGTTTCCGCACCTTTTTCAATTCTTGAAACCTTGCTTCATCACTTCTTGCCAAATAACAAAGTTCCGTTTCACCCGTTGAGGTGAAAAATTCTCGGTAGTAGTTGTATTTATGTTCTGCTGTTATGTAAGCATTGAAAAAACGTATCATCGCCTTGACAAGTGTAGTTTTACCATTACCTACCGTTCCTGCTAAAAATAGGAAGTTCTTACTGCTTTCTGTCAGCCACTTTGCTGTCTTTTTAATGTTTTCCTGCAAGGCAGTTGAATTTATAAACTTCCGCCCTCTTTCTTCCACAATACTTTTGTAAGATATGACTATTAATTTTGCTACCTCATCTGTTGGCATATTGACTTTACAAGTCTGTTGTAAATTTTGTCTTGTATTCACTGCCAACGTGTTTTGTATCAAATCCGTCAGTTCCATTGTCTTGGTTTTTATGATTTCTTTGTTTTTCTGCCAATTTCTTTTCAAGGAAATTTATAAAATGTTGCCGTTGATTGTTCTGAAAATCCCTGTCAAAATAAATTCCCGTATATTTTGCTTCTTTGCTGTTCCGCAATATAAACTCATCTTTCAAATCTTGTTTTTCTTCATCAATAAAGACAGCGTACTTTCTTGCACTGAGTTTTTTCCACGAATCCTCTTTGACGACAATTTCCAAGTTCTCACAAAAACGTTTTTCATCGTTTCCGTTCCAATCAGTACGGTTTTTCTGATTTTCGTCTTTTTGCGATTTCTGAAATTTCAACGCAAAATTTTTTATTTCTATTTTTTCAACATTCGGAGGTTTTTCCGCATTGTTTTGGGCATCATCTTGTCCTTCAAAAATTTTTAAATTTGAATTGTCGGCGATGATGCAGTTGTCGGAAATTTCTTTTATGATGACATCGGCATCATTTTCTTTTTTATTTTTCTTTTTAGATATTGATTTATCAATATCTTTTTCTTTTATAATAGTATCTATACTATTATTTATATTGTTAGATTTTGTTATACTTTTGTTATCACTTTGTGCTTCGTCTGTTATACTTTTGTTATCATTGTATCTACTCTCCATTCCTTTCTTTCCTGCTGAACTTCTGATACTTGACAACCTTTTAACCTCTTCTTTTCTCCGCAAGAACGATGCACTGAAAAACTTTTTCTTGTCATCTGTAAATTCAAATAATGCAAATTCCGTACATATTCTTGCAATTTGTTGCACGATATTGCGGTCTTTTGACATCAACTGAACGGCTAAAAGTTTCCAATCTGCAAGTAACAGTCCGTCTTCAGTATTATCCATCATCTCTATTATTGCCCAATACAACCCTACACCTTTCCAACCCATATCCATTCTTACACGCAAAAGTTTCTCATCATTGCGTGCATTATTATCGTGCGAAAAAAAATTCACCCGTTTCATAGTGTTATCTCCTATTATTGTTAAGGGTTCAATTATTTTCTATTCGTCATCTTCTTCTGAATCTTGTTGTGCTTGTTTAATCTTTCTTCTGCGGCAGGCGTATAGTTCCGCCGCTTTACGTTGCAAGTCTTTTTCATAACCGTACCAAATACCGCCTTTGGTCATCTGAAAAGCCACACCGTCTAAATTGCCTTTGGCTACTTCCGAAAGAAACTTATCTTTTCCACAGCCTAATGCTTCACATAGTGCCGGCATACCTTTTAGTCTTTTTCCTCTGTCGTTGCTTTCATTGACACGTTCCATATAGTTGTCAAGAAAATCACTGCACGCACTCGTAACTATTTCTTTTACGATAGATACGGGCAATGCTCCCATAGGAGTATTTTCGTCAAACGTTATTGTCGTTCTTTGCATAGTGTTATCTCCTTATCTTTGTCTTTTATGTTTTTTATTTTCCTATAATTGTTTTAAACTCTCACTCTCTAATACCTCATCCTTTTCCGCAGAATTATTTGTTTGTACGGCTGAACCCCAAAAATCTGACGGCGAAATCTTGTAATACTCCAATATCTTCTCAATCTTGTATATCTTGTCTGCCGACATAATATACATTCCTTTCATATATAAACGGTAATCCTGCCGTCTGTACAGAGGTACTTCCGCTATTATCCTTGCTCGTACAGCATTGTACATAAGTTTGCCATGAGTATTAATAATATACTCTTTTCCTTTTTCCCACCCTTTAGAACGGTCAATTATCTCTATTCCTCCGTTCTGCTCTATTTCATTTGTTTGCATAGTTATTATAATTTTTATTGTAATTATATTGTAAATTTTATAATATTTTCTTTGTCTATTCTGAAAAATATTATAATTTTGCAAAATCGTAAATATTGTATTTACATTTAAAATTCTGTCAATATTTACGTTGCAAAAATAGTCAATATTATTTTGATAAATCAATATTTTGTTGATTATTTTTAAATAAAAATTTTATTCATATGGATTGGACGTTGATTTTAAATAAGTTAAAGAAGTTGAAAAGAATGAGGTACGATACGGAATTGGCAGACTTTTTGGGTGTAACCAAAGCCACTTTAAGCGGTTGGAAAGTCAGAAATTCGGTAGATTTTGACAAATTATTTACGAAATGTCAAGAGGAGAGTATATCATTAGATTGGCTTTTCTTTGAAGAAGACACAACTCATGCCATTACTGTTCAAAACGAACAAAAATGGAATGAGGAAAGAAACTTTTATATGAATACAATTTCGGAGCAACAGCAGACAATAAAGGAATTATTAAAGAAAATTCCTAATAATTCGGATTTTCAGAATGCGACTATTGTCCCTACAAACTCCTTATCGTCAGAAGTAGAATTACAATTATAGTGATTTAAAGCAAATGTCCGATTTTTTCAAAGCATATTATTAACGATAAACAATGTTTATTATTATCATTGACATTGATTAAATAATAATAAAATATATGACCTCATCAGAAGTAAAACGGATAAGAACAGCATTAGGTTTAACCCAATCAGAATTTGCAAAAAAGTTGGGTGTCCATCTTAATACTGTTGTATATTGGGAGTCTGGCAAGACAAAGAGAATATCTAACAGCAATCTATCCAAGTTAGAAAATTCGCAGGAGGAAGTAAGCAACGTTATTCAAAAGAATATAACTTTAGAACAACAAGAAAAAGAACAGGGTATATTATGGGAACAACGGGAGGGACAACTTTTATCAATAATAGAAAGTCAGCAAAAGACGATAGAAAAACTTGTAAATAAGTTACAGTAAATTATAAATCAAATTTCAGTAAAATGGAGATAAAGCGTTCAAACAAATTTGTTCTTCTTAAAAGAAACGATACAAAGTATATTTTTTGCAGTTGTGTTTTGACAACAGAAGGCATACTTTTGCTACGGGTTTTACGGTTGATGACGAACATTGGGATAAGGACGCTCAACGTGTAAAAGACGGATATGTGTCTTTAAAAGGGAAGAAAGCCAAAGAGATTAATAAAGCTCTTTCGGTGTATTCGGATATTATGGATGAAATCTTTACAAAGTATGAGATTGTCCGTAAATATGTCCCTACAATGCAACAAGTCAAAGATGATTTTCTTAAAGCAACAAAAAGAACTGCACGACACAGAGCGACCGAAGAATTACGTCCCGACCAAAAAACTGTGGAGCAGGCTATAACGGATTTTATTTCATCAGAACAAAGTATAAGGTCTTGGACAAATGATGTTGTAAAACATTTTAATAATCTTAAAAGAACTTTTCAATCTTGGAACAAAGATGTTACTTTATCTTATTTGAGTGATGCAACTCTTGCCGATTTTAGTTTTTGGCTTACAAGTCCGAAAGGGGGAAATCTTAAAAATTCTACGGCAAAGAAGCGTATTGACCAAACAAAAAACTTTTTGCGTTGGTGTAATCGTTCTGGATATTGGAAAAATCATTTATATGAATCTTTTCAACCCAAATTCAAAACTATTGTAGGAGATAAGGAAATAATTTTTTTAACAAAAGAAGAACTGAAGCTTTGGATAAATTATAAATTCCCTGCAAAAGAGGAAAACTTGGAAAGGATAAGGGATGTATTTGCTTTTTGTTGTTTCACCGGTTTAAGGCATTCTGATGTTAAAAAGTTGAAACATAAAGATATTACGGATGATATTATCAGAGTTGTAACACAAAAGACGAGTGATACCATTACGATAAACCTCAATAGTTTTGCAAAAAATATTCTTGAGAAATATAAGAATTATGATAAAACTTTTGCTTTGCCTGTTATAGAAAATCAACCAATGAATGATTACTTGAAAATAATCGCTAAAAAGATTGGTATAGATGCCCCTGTTCATTTTGCATACTATCAAGGTAATAAAAAATATGAAGAATCAAAACCTAAGTACGAAGTAATATCTTCGCACGCAGCACGTAGAACATTTGTAGTAACGGCTATGACGTTAGGAATGGATACTAATGTTATTATGAAATTTACAGGTCATAGTTCTCTGACTGCAATGAAACCTTATATGTCAGTCGTTGATGAATTAAAGAAAACCGAAATGAGCAAATTTGAGGCTTTAAATCTATAATCACATAGTCCATAATAATTTTACGCATTTTTTACACACTTTTTACACATTTTGATAACGATGATAAATAATGCTAACCGAAAATATGTTTTTTGTAAATATCTAAAACAGAAAGTATAACGACGAAAAATATAAAATCTCTTTAATCTTCCGAAAATCTCGTTGAATCCTTCTTAGATCACGAAACAAAAGGCATCATAGCGAAATATGATGTCTTTTTATTTTCCCATAATCCGAAATTGTCTTATCTTTGCCGCATAAAAATTTCTTTAAAGTACATAACAATGATGAAAAGAGTATATTTATTATCGGCATTAGTGATATTATTGCATTTAAGCGGCAATTTGTCGGCACAAAAGGAGTTTTCTTTTAAACAAATTACGGAAAAAGAATTTTTAAGAGCAAAGAAACATCAGCAATATCACGATTATACGATAGATACGACCGTTAATGTATCAGTTAGTGACACTTTGATAATTTTTCCTTTGGATAACGGAAAAACAAGAGAGCTAAAATTAAGTTATGATAATTTGCAGTTGTACAGGGAACTTAAAACATTGAGTTTATTAGATTCTTCACTCGGAGTAGATGAATATCCGTCTTTGGAGTATTTAGGTTTCTGCAAACAACTTAATGCTTACATGGCAAGAGAAATAGATATACCGACATCTAATGTGTATTTGGTACGGAAAGATAATGGCTCAGCACAGCAAATATTGGATTATTTGATATATAATGACAAGTACATAATTTCTTGGGACGTTCCAGAGTGCGATCATTACGAAGGAATAAAGGTATTCGGTATAGCAAACAACTATTTTTACCCGATACTCTCTTTTCATTCAGAGAGTATGGTAGAATCCAAAAAGAAAAAATCCTACGAAGACTATTACAAGATGCCATATAACGATAAATTGAGAAAGTTTGAGTGGATAACGGATTGGACAGACATTTTCTTTGATTCCGATAACTCTTTTGTCTTTAAAATTTATGATTCGGAATATAAAAACGGCAAATGGATAGACAGAACAGTCTATTATCGCTGCGTAATTAAGGAATAAAAACAAAAAAGTACTGCATTAATTTTGCTTTTTGACAAGTGCAATATTTGAGAGCAGTTTTTGATATTTTATTCTGTCCATCGGCGAGAGTTTTCTTAGTTTTTGAAACTCGCTTTTGAAATCTTCTTCTTTTCCTATCTTATCTAACATACAGCAGATAAGATTTTTGACTTCACAGTCCTGACTTTCGGTTTTCTTTGCCTTGTTATTCCAAATGCAAGCGTTAAGACAAATATCACAACCGTAAATATAATTTCTTAAATTGATGTTTTCAGGAATTTCTTCCTTGTTTTCAATGGTTTGATATGAGATACAAAGGTTGGCATTTACGTTTCCGTCAGGTAAAATTGCGTTGTTAGGGCAAGAAGTCAGGCATTTGTTGCAATTTCCGCACGAGGAAGGAATTTCTTTTGCATAATCCGAAATACAATTTGCCAAAATTTCTCCGATAAATACCTTGTTGCCAAATTCTTTCGTAACTAAAAGAGAGTTTTTCCCCTTCCAACCCAAACCGCATTTGACAGCCCATTCGCGTTCTTTGACGGGAGCGGAATCAACGAACGCTTTAGCCTGCAAATTTGAGTATTGTATTTGCAATTGTGCGATTATATTATTCAGTTTTTGCTTAATAACATAGTGATAATCCTTTCGCTGAGCATAAGAAGCTATCTTAAATTTATAGTTCTTGTCCGCAGATTCGTCATTGTAGGACATAAGAAAGCAAAATACGGTCTTGGTATTTTCAAACAGCAATGCTGGATTTTCTCTTTTATCAAAATAATTTTCTACATAGGACATAGAGGCATGATAACCCTTTGCAAGCCATTCTTTGAAGGAAGTCAAATCAAGTTTTTCGCACTTCGCTGCCCCGCAATCGCAAAAACCTTCTTTAATTGCTAAATCTTTTACAATATTTATAGGAATAAAATCTTGCATCAGACATCTCTTGTCAATACAGTATAATCATAAATTTCTTGTTTTCGAACCATAGGTTTCAAATCCTCAATAAAGGAGGATAAATCTACTTTATGTTTTTTGCTTTCCAAGGTTACTTGCACGTGACTTGCCTTATCAAATACAACAAATTTGA
>JAFUYA010000095.1 GCA_017477025.1 Bacteroidales bacterium
CCCAAAGAAACGGGACATTTCTCATCAACTTCAATACCGTTATAATAGCCTTCGGCCTCCTGACGCGTAATATTGTCATAGAAATTAACGGAACTATTCAGCACAATATCCACCTTATCGTCATTACAACGGCGTACGGGTGCGGTTTTTGTGTCGTAAATCTGTTTCAAAATAAAGTCGGCATTCTCTTGTCCCTCCAAAAGTTTTCTAAAATAGTCCTCAGTACAATCGGGATAGAATTTCTTTTCTCCGTAATGGTGATGAATACCGTTGGAAAAGAAAAAACGTTTGGCATATACAAGAAACTTTTGCCAATTTTCAGTTTCCATTCTATCATCCTTGTAATGCTCAAGAATTGTTTCCAAGGCTTTGCGTATGGAAAGATTATTTTTGTAGTTCTGATCAAAATAAATATCCCTCCCCCATAATGCAGCACGGGAAAGACAATAGATATAACGTTTTTGTTTTAACGAAAGACAATCCCAATCAGGCAATTGATATCTCATTACTTTGCAATCGGCAAACTCATCTATTACAAATTTGAAATCTTGTGAATCTTGAGTGTGAATATCCGTGCCGGTAATTGTTTTTTCTGTTGATGCCACCATAATTTATTATAATGTTTTTTTCTTTTTTCTGCACTATTGCATAACAAATTCTATAACAGTCCTGGTACTATCTGCTTTTACAGGTTTGGTTTTACGCTGTTTGACTCCGTTTACGGTAATATACGCCAACTTATCCCCATTTCCCGTTTTTATGATTGTAATCATACTGTTCCTATAACGCAAACCTGACAATTTTTTAAACCCTACACTATTCATTACTTTATTGTCAATATTGAATGTGATACCTTGAACGGAGAAATCCATACCCAGCACCCCGTATATAACCATCCGTATAAAACCTGTAGCCGACCAAGTTTGGTCATGAACGGAATTCCAGACATAACCTTGCTGCCAACCTCCGTCCTGTAAACCGGTATTTTCGTTATATATCTCATAAAAACAATTATTTGATTTATTGACAGCCAAATCAGCCAAATTATAAAATTCCTTCAAAAACAAATCCGTATATCCTGTTTTAAAGCAAGCCTGAGAGAAAAATGCATTCACAAACGGCCATACAATTTGATTGTGTCTTCCTGGTTTAGTCTCGGAAAATCTTTCAAAACAAGGGTATATACTCGGAAGACCGTATTTTCCTGTGTAAACATTGTTGAGAACTCGCTCGGCTTCTTTTTTGTTTATGATATTGAAAAGCACGGCAAAAGAAATTCCCAGACCTTCCTGGAACTTATGAATCTTACCTGTGTGATCTATAAGGTAATATAATTTGTTATGTCTTTTATCATAGAAATTATTCCGTATATTTTGCTTCAAATCACTTGCTTTACTGAAATAGGACAAATCCGATTTGTTGTCTTTCAATTCTTTTGCCATATAAGCCAAACAATTATAAGCCTGAAAATACACGCAATTAGTACTTAAACATTTAATCCGTTTGCTGTTCGGGTGATCAAGTACAAACGATGATACAATATCAGGATCAAAAACAGGAAATTCATATCCTGCAATACCGTCGTTAAATACTGACGGTCCAGTAAACAAACCGTAAGATACATCAAAGCAACTTTGCTCAAGTTCTTTCATAGTATTTTTACATGTTTCGTAGGCTTGTTTCAGAAAAATCGTATCCGAAGTTTTCAAATAATAATCCCACGCAGCCAAAGTCCATATTATTTTATCCCAATACTGATGCCCGATAGTTTCCTTTTCATTTTCCGTTACGCTCCAAAGAGAATATTTTGTCTTCTCGGGAATCAGTAATGTTGATGCATTCCATGCGTTTATTGAAACGTCTCTTGTCCATTCTCCTCCGTATTCTCCGCCTGCCTTTATCAAAGAATCCGGTGAATTTTTGTATAGTGTATTGACTGCAAGCGAAAAAGCATCATTCACAACCGCATTATCAGTGTATAATTGCTGTGCGGTAATGTTATTAAGTGCTGCAAGAATGAGCAAAACAAAGATTTTTGTTTTCATAATTGTATAAAACTGTTTTTGCGGTCAAAGATATTGTTCTGAACTGTCTTAATATTATTTTATTTTCACACTTTTTTGCAAAAGTACAAATAATCTTTGTAACTTTGCCGTTTAATTCGGATAAATATTTGTTTTGAAGAAAATAGACAAACTGATATTAAAATCTTTTTTCGGTCCGTTGATATTGACTTTTTCAATATCAATGTTCGTGCTGATTATGACTTTTCTGTGGAGAAAAATAGAAACTCTGATCGGAAAAGGTTTGGAACTCTCTACTTTTTTGGAATTATTCGCTTACGCTGCAGCAACGTTTGTTCCGATGGCCTTACCGTTGAGTATTCTGTTGGCATCTATAATGACTATCGGAAACTTCGGCGAGAAATATGAACTGGTTGCAATGAAGAGTGCGGGATTACCGCTGTTCAGAATATTCAGACCTTTAATAGTACTTTCATTGTTTTTTTCGGTTATTGCATTTTATTTTGCAGGCTGGGTAATTCCTGCCGCAGATCTGAAAACAAAACAATTGGCATCGGATATTAAGGACAAAAAACCTGCAATAAACATACGTCCTAATGAGTTTTATACACAAATTTCCTCCTATGTAATCAGAATAGACGCGAAGGACAAAAATACTAATAAAATGTATGGAATCCTTATCTACAACCACGGAAAAAACGAGGGAAATACGGAAGTCATCAAGGCAGACAGCGGTTATATGTATTCGGCTGAAAACAATCAAACAATGATTTTCAAACTCTATAACGGAGAAGTCTTTTCCGAAGACGTATCCGGAGGAAAATATCATACAAGACCTTTGACCCGTATAGGATTTAAGGAGCAGGTATTACGCTTTGACGTAAGCGATTTTGCAATGCAAAAAAGCGATGAAGACAAATATTCGGATTCTTATAAAGTTTTAGGAGTAAAACGACTGCACGCAAGAATTGATTCCCTGCAAACGGCATCAATAGAAAACAGAATTAATTATCGAAATTATTTGATCGGCAAACTGTCTTTAAGTACCAAGGATTCTGATACAAAAAACATAAAAAACTCTTTGCAAACTACTGCCGAAAAATATGACTTTTACGAAGATTATTTAAATTTGGACGCAGAGAAACAACTCTTCACGGAGAATTATTTCTATTCTACAATTAAAAATATTGAAGAGGATTTCAAAAATCATTCTGAAATTGAAGGTTATGACAAAAATTATATTGACAGACATTGGATTGAATTCTACAGAAAATTTACTCTATCCATTGCCTGTATAATTTTGTTCTTTATCGGGGCTCCTTTGGGGTCAATAATAAGAAAAGGCGGACTCGGTATGCCCGTTGTCGTTTCCATTATAGCATTTGCTGTCTATTATGTCATAGGAATGATAGGCGAATCCGCAGCAAAAAGCGGAAGTCTGTCTCCTTTTATTGCCATGTGGCTTTCGTCCATAATCTTTCTGCCTGTCGGGTTGATATTAACTTTGAAAGCGACTTCCGACAGCAAAATTTTTTCATTAGAAAACTGGCAAAGGGTAATGAACAAGGCAGTAAGTTTTTTCAAAATTAAAAATCAATCAGGTAAATAATAAACATTAATATGAATATACTCCAATTCTGTTATAAACCTCCCTACCCTGCCACTGACGGCGGGACGATTGATATGTATAGTATCGGAGTCGGTTTTAACAATTTAGGTCATAAGGTCAAAGTTCTGACATTCTATTCCGACAAAAACCCTTTTAACTTGGATTTATTACCGCAAAACTATATAGATACTTATAATCCGGAGGGCGTTTATGTGAATTTGAAACCGAATGTATTCGATGCTTTGCTGTATGTCTTCATTGCACGCAGTTATATTGTGGAAAGATTTGTTTCTTTGAAAATGAAAAACAAATTAGTCAATTTGTTACAGAAAGAGAAATTTGATATCGTTCAAATAGAAAGTATAAATCTTGTTCCATACATACCTGTAATACGCAGATTTTCCGATGCTAAAATCGGTTTTCATTGTCCGAACGTTGAACATTTGATTTGGCAACGTATTTATAAGAATGAAAAAAGAAACATTTTCAAACGCTGGTATCTGAAAAATACGGCTCAAAATATGAAATACTATGAACAAAGCCATATCAACGACTTTGATATAGTTTTTCCCGTAACTCAAGTAGATGCAGAGTATTTCAAGAAAATGGGATGCACAAAACCCTGCATAGGAGTGCCTATCGGATTTGATATTCCCGAAGATTTGCCTGAATTTGTGGAGGAAGACAATTCGCTTTTCCATATCGGAAGTATGAATTGGTTCCCTAACGAGCAGGGTATTAAATGGTTTCTAAGTGAGGTGTGGGATAAGATATTGGAGACTTCTCCGCAAATCAAACTTTACTTGGCCGGTCGTCATATGTCTTCTTATTTTCTGAACGGAAAGTGGAAAAACGTAAATGTTGTCGGAGAAGTTTCAGACAGCACGTCTTTTATGTGCAGCAAACAGATAATGGTTGTTCCTCTTTTGAGCGGAAGCGGTATCAGAATCAAAATTTTGGAGGCTATGTCCCTTTCCAAAACAGTAATTGCCACAACAATTGCAGCCGAAGGCATTATGTATGAAAACGGAGTAAATATTTTAATAGCCGACACTGCAGAAGAATTTGCCGCAGCCGTCAAAAAACTGACAGATAACAAAAATTATTGCCGTCAAATTGGAGAAAACGCAGCTAAATTGATAAAAGAGAAATATGCAACCGACACTGTCGCACAGGAAATTATCGATCAATACGAAAAACTTTTGATAAACTAATACCGATATGAAAATTCTTGTCTTTCTTCCCAGATTTCCTTACCCTCTGAATAAAGGAGATAAACTGCGTGCTTTCAATCAAATAAAAGTTTTGTCCGAAAATAACGACATATACTTGTTTGCTCTGACAAAAAAAAGAATTAAGGAAGAATATATCAAACAAGTACGAAAGTATTGTAAAGACATACGGGTACAAAGACTGAATGTATGGGAGGTTTGTTTATCACTACTAAAATGTACATTTGATTTCAACCCGTTTCAAGTCGCTTTATTTACGACATATACTGCAAAAAAGAGTTTTTCGGAATATTTCAGGCAGATAAAACCTGACAGTGTTTATTTCCAATTCGTACGCAGTGCCGAATATGCAAAAACTATCAGAAAAATTGTAAAGAAAAATATTCCAAACTCTCATAAGGAAAACTCTGATACAATAAAAAACGCATCGCTTAGTGAAAAACAAACCGCCAGATTAGTATTGGATTTTCAGGATTGTCTTTCCATGAATATGTTACGTCGTGCAGAAATTTCTTCTTTGCCGATAAAATTCATACTTATGCAGGAAGTTAAACGGTTGCGTAAATACGAGAACTCAATGTTTAACATTTTTGATGCAACTACAATAATCACAAAACAGGATAAAGAATGCATAATATCTCCTGAAAGAAAGAATATAAAGATTATAGAAAACGGCGTAGATAAAAAGTTTTTTGGATATGAAGGCAATACGAAAAAAGAATTTGATTTGATTTTTTCAGGCAATATGTCCTATAAACCTAATGTCGTTGCCGCAAAATACTTGATTGAAGATATTATGCCTTTGGTTTGGAAAAGTAATCCTGAAGTAAGAGTGTGTATAGCAGGCAGCAATCCTACTGCTGACATAAAATCCTTGTCTTGTGAAAATGTTTTTGTTACAGGTTGGGTGGATGATATGCGTGAATACTATGCTAAAAGTTTGATATTTATCGCCCCGATGCAAATAGGAACAGGTCTGCAAAACAAATTACTGGAAGCAATGGCAATGATGCTGCCGTGTATTACCACTCCGCTGGCATTTTATGCGTTGGGAGCCAAACAAAATGAAGATATTCTGGTCGGAAATAATACCGAAGAATTAGCATCTCATATATTGGAGTTGTTGAATGATGCATCATATCAATATAGTATTGCAAATGCAGGCAATAGTTTTGTAAAAGAAAAATACTCTTGGAGAAAAAGTACGGATAAGTTGGAGAAAATCTTAAAAAACTGACGAATATTCGCTTTATCCTTACAATCGAAAAGCATAAACTAAAGCATATCTGCAAGAAAATACATTGTTTTTCCTTTAAAAATCAAAGAAACTTTTCAATGTTTCCGTCAATTGTATTACACATAACCTTCAAAAAGTTCTGATTTTCATATAAGAATTTTGCAAAGTAGTGATTTATTTAGCCTTTTTTCAAAAAAAAACTATATCTTTGCACCCTGATATGAAAGAAACAGAGAAACATATTGTAGAAATAAAGAATAAAAAAGCTTCATTCCTGTATTTTCTCATGCAGGAATATACTGCAGGCATTGTTTTATACGGAAGCGAGATAAAAAGTATAAGACAAGGTAAAGCTAATCTGTCGGATGCGTGGTGTTCTTTCATTAACGGAGAATTATGGGTCAATCAAATGCACATAGCAGAGTATCGATTTTCTTCATACGGAAAATTTAATGCAAAAAGAGACCGAAAACTCCTTTTACAAAAAAAGGAGTTGCGAAAATTAGAGGCAAGAAGTAAAGAAAAAGGCTATACAATCGTTCCGGTAATGCTGTTTATTGATGAAAGAGGTTATGCTAAACTTCAAATAGCGTTGGCCAAAGGAAAGCACTCTTACGATAAAAGGGAAAGTATTAAAAACAAGGATGTAAAAAGAGATGTAGAAAGACAATTGTACAGATAAAACATTTAATTTTTAAGACAAAACATTTGATATAAATATGAAAAAAGTAATCTTATTTTCAATATTAGCAATTTTTACCTTCAATGTCATTGCACAACAATCACTTCCTACGGCAGCACAGTATGTGATGACTTCTAAAGGTTATACGATTAACGGAGAAATAAAAGAAGGTGTAGGGTACGTTACTCTTCGCTCTTTTTTAAACGACGGAAACGAAAGACTGGATTCCGTATGGATGGACAAAAAGGGGCGGTTTTCTTTCAGAGGATATACGGAACAACCTATTCCTGCCCTGCTTAACGTCAATGGGAAGAAATTTTACCGCATTTATTTGGAACCTGCGATGGAAATGAAGTTGAAAATCAATCCTAAAAAGGGAAAATTTGAAGTAAAAAATGCACCGCTTACGGATAAATGGTATTCTTTGGTCAATCCTGACGGAATTGAAGATAACGGTGTTTATCTTGCACGTTTGGAAAACTGGAGTCTTAATCACCCTGAAGATATTTTTTCTCCCGATATTATGTCTTCTTACTTAGCTTACAGATGGGATTACGATGATTTGTACAGACACCTTAATATTCTTAAAGGGCAGGCAACAAAATGTTATTTTTACTTTCATCTTCGCAAAAGAGAAGAACAGTTATCAAAGATTGCTAACGGAAAAACGGCTCCTGCCATAACAAGTAAAGATTATTCCGGTAAAAATGCGGATTTGACCGGAATAATGAGGCAAAATAAATACACATTGATTGATTTTTGGGCGTCATGGTGTGAAGAATGCAGGGAAAATACTCAAAAATTATCCCTAATACGTGAAATATACAAAGCAAAAGGTTTTGATATATACACCGTTTCATTGGATGATAATGCAACGGAATGGAAAAAAGCAATCAAAGAAGATAATATCACTTGGAGTAATGTATGCGATTTCAAAAAATGGCAATCTCCTATAGTGAAAGACTATATGATTAAGGCAATTCCCGACAACGTATTGATTGATTCTAAAGGCACGATAACAGCACGTAATCTTGATCCTGATGAATTGCGTGAAAAATTGGCAGAACTTTTGGATTATGAAGGCTATTCCGTAACAGGCAACATTAAGGGAATAAATGAAGGTGTTGTCGGTTTAACTCTTTTACTTGAAAACGGAAAGAAACAACATCATACAACAAGAATCAAAAACGGTCAATTTCATTTTGAAGGTACTGTTGCAAAAACTTGTATGGGCATGATTGATTTGCCTGTTAAAGACGGCACAATTTCTTTCTTTATGGGCAATGATAACATTACAATAAAAGGCGAAAAGAATAAATTGGAAACAGTACGAATTGAGGGTTCGCCTTCTCAGGATGCCTTTTCTTCCATTGCCAATAATTGTAACAGACAGAAAAATCCTATGCAATGCTTAAGCGATTACGTAAGGAACAACACAAACAGTATTTATGCTCCTGTGATTATAAGCAATTACCTCTATCCTTATATGAGCGATGAAGATCGTACAACTGCAATTAACTCGCTTAACGGGGAAGCAAAGACGATGTATCAGTATTATCTGTTGAAACAAGATGTGCAACAAATTGAAGATAATAGAGATATGCTAACCGATAAGGCTAAAGATTTTGTTTTAAAAAATCTGCAGGATGAAGACGTTACACTTTACTCTATTCTTCCTAATAACGACTATACTCTTATCACGTTTTGGGCTTCATGGGATAATATCTCGAGAAATAGAAATATAGAATATGTCCGACTTTTTAACAGTCATAAAAAAAGTTCCAATTTCGGTATCATCTCCGTTTCATTGGATGACAATAAGACTCAATGGAAAAATGCCGCAATGGCTGACGGTCTGGACAAATGGGAAAATGTATCGGATCTTAAAAGATGGTCTTCAAGTGTTGTCCGTCTTTACGGTCTGAATGCCATACCTTCCAATATGCTTTTGGATAAACAGGGCAATATTTTAGGAAAAGACCTTTCAATTAATGAAATTATACGAATTATAACAAACAAATAACAAAATAAAAAAGAAACGATATCATGTCAGATAAATTAATAAAAAATACCGGGTTACCACTTTGGAAAACATTGCGTATATACGCTTCCATAGCAATAGGAATCTCTTTCTATGTTGTCGCATGGACGATATTCTTAATACCCAATCACATTGTGGGCGGCGGAGTTGTAGGTCTTTCTTCGGTTATATATATTGTTACCAATGAGGCCATTCCCGTAGGAGCTTCTAACCTTGTGATAAATGCAGTATTGTTGTGTTTCGGTATTTATCATTTAGGGAAAAGATTCGCAGTCAATAATATATTCGGTATAATCGTTACATCCTTTTGGTTTATGCTTTTCCAAGAATGGCTTGCCATTCAGGATATTCCTGCATTAATTCAATTGGGTAATGCGGTAAAAGGCGGATTAGATCCTGCTGTTTGTGCAATCATAGGAGGTGTAATGTCCGGTATAGGAATAGGAATCGTATTATCAAACGGCGGTAATTCAGGCGGAAGCGATGTTGTCGCCTTAATATTGAATAAGTACTATAACGTATCTTTGGGCAGTGTCATTATGGTAGCCGATGCGTTGGTTATATTCTCTTCAATCATTATTCCCGGCAACAGTATCACGGAAATAGTTTACGGTTTCTTGGTATTACTTGCTTATACTTTTACAATTGACTATGTTGTAGATGGAAGAAAACAAACTTATAAGATACTTATCTTTTCAAAAAAGAATGACGAATTGGCAGAAGTGATTGGAAATAAAATCAAACGGGGAGTTACATTTTTGAACGGCACAGGTTGGTACAGCAAACAGAATATCAAGATTTTAATGGTAGTTGTTCATAGGACTGAAAAGGTACAACTTATGCATTTCGTAAAGTCCATAGATCCTGAAGCGTTTATGACAGTTGAAAAAACAGAAGGCGTATTCGGCAAGAATTTCGATGCAATTAAGAAATAGAACAATAAACGGAATTGACAAAAAAACTGCAGTATCGGTCTATACTGCAGTTTTTTTATGCGGTTTTTCACATCTATACCATTTTATTTATTTTCAAATTTCCAAAAACATATATATAACTGCTCTTTGAAACCATCTTTAAAAAAAATCTTCACTCCGCCATAGAAGAGTATTAAATTCTGAACAAAATGAATAACAGACAGTTGGATTACATTACGGTAGTAAAAAAATATTAATGATTTTGGATAAAAAGTGTGGAATTTCTCTCAAAATATTAATAAATTTTGAAGTTTTCTCAATGAAAATTCAAAGCAATCAGCATTTCAAATACACACCATCAAAAAATCTGTTTATTTATATTGCATCTTGAAAAGGACTTAATTATCAAGAAAAGATATTTATATATAGACACTTTATCTAAAATAAAAACTAATCAAAAAAGTATTCTTTTTGATCTGCCGATAGTTGAATAGGATATTGTCCTATTTTTAGAACATTTCACAAAATTACTTATGCACTCAATTATAATACGAATTCCGAGCAAG
>JAFUYA010000096.1 GCA_017477025.1 Bacteroidales bacterium
GCATTCGATCATAAATACAAATCGCTCGCCGGCATCAATTCCTGTTAATTGAATACATCCAACCATTCTTTTATCTTTGCTGATAGCGACAACTTTAAAATCGTCATCGGTATTACCTTCAAAATTGATAATGTGTTTTAGTTTATAGATGCCGTTCAATTCAATCATTGTCTGCTCCTTAATCATCTAATGAAGTGCCGTCTGAAAATACAAGTTTTTCAATTCTTAAATCACCGCTTGAGGAATCTTTTCTGTATTCGATTTCTTTGAATCCGTTTTCATCCCAATAATCAAATACTCCGCAACCTGAAATGCCAATTCCATATTTTTTAGATAATTTTTCAAGTTCATTCATAAATGCTTGGTAGTTTCTTTCTTCTTTGTCTGTTGTCATAATGCCCATATTTATTGCTCCTTTCGTTTAATGTGCATTAACATTAATCACTCACAACTCACTTTAATTAAAGTCATTGTGGGCAATTTTGTATCATTCGGACACATAGTTATTGGGCTATGTAATAAGGGGTTTGAGCGTAATTATTAAAATTCCAACGCAAGTCAAAATAAAAGTCCCGTTCGTAATCAGGAGTTGGTTTAACGAACGGTGGTAGGAAGTTTTTGCTTTCTTCCTGTGCTTTATAAGTATTTATAGCCTGTCTTAATTCCATTTGAAACTTGGCTTTAAATTCTTCCAACGTCAGTTCCAAGCGTTCTTCGTTATTTGTTCTATTCTTAATTATTATATTTCTGCTCATTTTTACTATCCTATATTATGTGAATGCATTTTGTAAATTAGCCTGTTGTATAAATATAAAAAGCAGGGGATGAACCCCTGCGATTTATATGTATTTAAAGAATGTTTCTCTAACTTTTATGGCTAATTCAATTTGTTGTTTTGCGAATTCTGCATATCTGTCAGGGTTTGTAAAATCAACAAATATCATTCTTCTTATAAAGCAACTTTTATTTGAATCCTTACAATCCCAAGTTAGAGTGCCAAGTTCCTTTTCAATTTCTTTTTCGTGTTCTTTAAGGTCTGCGAATAGTTGTTTGTTGTCCCCGATAAATAATTCCGATGCGACATAATTATCTTTTACACTTATTGTTTGCTTGATGTAAGCACCTTTGAGTCCAATCGGTATATTTTGGTAATGTTGTGATGCCGGCTTGATTTGATAATCGCCTTCGCCCATTTCATCGCATATTTCCGAATAAACTTTCCAATAATCGTATTGAATACCGCCTGTTTTAGTAATGGTTTTTGCTTTCTTTTGTTTTTCTTTTAATTCGGGTTTCAAAAGGCATTCAAAGTCCATTTTATCGCCGTTCAAAAAAGCCTTAAAAACAAAAATTCCTAAATCACCTGTTGAACTTTCATTGACCACCTTTAAAACATTCATAATTCGCTCTTTTGGATTTGTAACTATCCAAGCGAAGTATGGTTTTTGAGGTAATTCTAAAACGGTCGGATCATTTACAACATCAACGAATGTGTCGAAGTTTTGAGTTAAATCCGTAAGTGTTACAACGACTTTTCCGCTCTTTGCTTGGTAATCAGCTATTGTTGAAGTTACCTGAACGGGAGTGTTGTTTTCCAAGAATTCTGAAAAATTCTGTTTGCTCTTTAGAGCTTGTTCTGCTGTGATTGTAGTCATATTGACCTCCTTTTTAATTTGTACAAACACATTTATCACTCTAAACAGGCTTTAATTAAAGTCATTGAGCGGAGTTTTGTATCATTCGGACACATTTAATCGCTGTCTTTAATTCTATAAGGACTGATTTCAGTTAATTTATTTATTCTTGCAATTTTACGAGGCATAACACTATAACCGCCGGTTGGTGCAATAACAATAGTTGGAGCATCCATATTAGCCGTACTTACATTTGTAGCATTTCTCTCTTTCCAATGCTGTTTGGCTGTTTGAAGGCTTTTATAAACACTTCTTGAACCTTCTTCGCCTTTGTAACTATATGACCGAGGAATATTTACAACTTTTTGAGGTGCGAGCTGATTTGCTTGTTTAACATATTCTTTGGCATCATTCTCTGCTTTAACTGCTGCCTTCATAGATTGTCTTGCATAGTTTTCATATTTCTTGGCTTGTTCTATTTTTCCATTTTTTCGGAGTCCTTCAGCCATTGCAAGTTCCATTCTTGCTTGTTGTTTCTTTTCATAAGCAAAGTCATCGTTTTTATATGAGAGATTTAATAATTGATTAATTTTATCTTCTGTCTCTTTGGATATAGATGCAGATTTACTTGCACCGCCTCCGCCACGACCACCTGCTGAACCACGACCGCCCATATATTAGTCTCCTTTCATTTTTGGTATATCTATATCGATCCAATTCTTTTCACTTGCTCCCCAAGTAATTTTACGACCTGACTGTTTGGATAATTTTTTAATTACTTTGTCAATCTGTTTTCCGCTTGATGATTTTAATTCCTGCCAATCGTAATCTTCCTCATAGCGAGCGTGTGAAGGGTTTTTCCATTTACCTAAATATCTGATTTGAACACTAACGGAATTTCCATAATCTTCAACTCTGAAGTCTGAATTTGAAATATATCCATCAGATTCAACACCACGCCTTAAATTATATTTGAGGTCTGAAACTGTGCTGTCCATAGACATTTTAGCTTTTGTTCTTTTTGGATCTTTTTCTTTCTTTTCAGGTTTAATTCCATTTTTCTTATTTTCAGCACGTTTTGCACGAGCCTTTGCAAGAGCATCAAGTCGTTTTTGTTTTAAGTCTGCTTGTTTTTTAGCATCTAATTCCTTAATTCTCTCTTCAATATCGTGCATTGCCTTAACTCGCTGTTCTACAGATAAATTTGAATTGCCTGAAATACTGTTATATAAATTGATTAGTTCGTTTTTATCGGTGATGCCTTCACCTGTTGGTATTTTTTTAGCGGCACCGCCACCGCCTCCGCCTTTACCACCGCCTGAACCTCTTCCGCCCATAGTTGGACTCCTTTCTTTTAACTTTCGTAATCAACAACCCATTCA
This sequence comes from Bacteroidales bacterium, assembly GCA_017477025.1. Lineage (GTDB taxonomy): Bacteria > Bacteroidota > Bacteroidia > Bacteroidales > P3 > Scybalousia_A. The sequence goes on from JAFUYA010000096.1 coordinate 3,017, forward strand.
TAACCGACTTTTTTCATCTTCTTGCCTTTTTGCACTTGTTTGAACATTCGGTCAATTTCCTTACTTGAATAACTGTCTGAAATATCAATTTCTGAACCGCCATTTTCATTTATATATTTGATTTTGTCGGCTTTTTTATAATATTTAATTTGGTCTTTGATAGCATATGCATCTGCTTTGAGTTGCTGTTCTTTGTTGAATGACGGGTTATCGTTCAATTTTTGGTTAATATTTTTCAGATTATTTTCTAACTGATTAATCAGGTTTTGAGTCTTTTCATCATGAATACTTGATGATGAACCACCTCTGCTTGCTTTACCTCCACCTGAACCTCTTCCGCCCATATTATGCTCCTTTCTTTTTGTTAAATTTATTCATGAATGGATCAAACCAACGAACATTTTTATATTCATCAAGTTCGGTCAGTCTGTTTCCATAAATCAAAATCTCTTTTGGTTCAAGTCTTTTCACCATTTCTTTAAAACCATCCAAAAACAACTTTTTAGCGTACTCGTCATTAAGCACACCAACCGTTCCAACAGCCAACACAGAGCCTTTTTCAACTCCTAAAAAGGCAAAGTCGTAACTATCCTCGGTAGACCAACTTATTGTTGGAATAACTTTAATTCCATGAGCTTGCCAAAATGCAGCACACCATCTATTGCGATAAACCTGCCATATTTGGAATGCTTTAGGGTATGTGGTGTACATTGAAAAATCAGGAGACAAAGCTCCATCATATTTTCTTAATTCAGGAATTTGAGAATCTGCCCATTTCCAACAACGCTCGAATCTATAATCATCAAGAAAGAAATGTGCTGTTCCTTTTCTGTTTTTGTCCACCCGATATGGGATGAGTTCTTTTATATCGAACTCATCTTTTTTTATATCGGGTATTCCGTATGAATTAGAGGAGCGAAAAAATCCTTTTTCAACATTCTGAACATTTAATAAATCTCGCCAAGTCATTAAATCCTCCTTATGCTCTTAAGTTTTGAACTTCACCTAATAAGTAATTCGCAAAGGTTTCAATTGCAGTTACACCCTGATCGAAACAATAATCGTCAACTTCAGTCGGTGTTTCTTTAATCTTGGCTTTTAATTTATATAAGCTGTCGAGTGCCGGCTGTGTGTATTTTGCAAGATTTTCATACAACTTTGTGATTGATGTTGGAACATTCTTTTTCAAAAGTTTCAAAATAAACGGTTGAATCAATGTCCACAAAAAACTAAAATCTTTCCAAGACTTAACAAACGCAAATAAATTCATAATAACTTCCTTTCTTTTCTAATTTATACTTTCCTTCTTTTATCTTTTTTCTGTACCATTCGGCTTTGTTTCGCAGATAACCACCAATCCTATTTATTTGTAGATTAGGTAAAAATGGCAGATAAATTATATCTACCTTTCCTTCAGGTTTTGTTTTTTTACGATCAAATTCGTAATGAGTAAATACTGTTTTTTCCGAAATTAAAATTCCGTATTTTATTGATAAATATGCGGCTAAACAACAAAATGCTTCTGTTTGTTTTTGTGTTATAGGTCTATCAGTAGTTTTATTTTTTGAATTAAATTTTCTCATTCCGCATAAAGATATACCTATGCATCCTGTGTTTCCTCCTCCGCAATGTTTTGCATATCTCCCGTCATAACAGTTTATATTATCTTCAGGGGAATATGTTCCGGCATAAATTTTGCCATTACCATCTACACAATAATGGTATGAAATTAGGTCTGTATCACAGGGGTTAAGATTCCCTGCTGTCCAATGGAGACAGATTTTCGTTAGTGATGTCATTTGGGGTAATCCTTTCTCTTAATGTGCTTATTTGATTTCGTAAATCCAAGACTTGAGCATTGTAATATTCAAGCCATGTTTCCCCTGTCGTTTCATCCCTAATACTCGGTTCACAAATAGCTCTTATTCGTTTAATATCAAGAGCATTTATTTGTTTTGATAATTCTTCAATTTCTTGTTTTATGACAGAGGTTATTTTTCGATTGTTTGCTTCTGCTTGAGTTTCCAAGTATTCAATATTTTCATAA
>JAFUYA010000097.1 GCA_017477025.1 Bacteroidales bacterium
AGAACTGATACGTTGTTGTCAAATCCAATTCCGTCAGGGTATCAGGATTTTGAAAGATAGGAAGTTTGTTATATTCCGTTTCCGATTCTTTTTTATAATAAACATTCCATTCTTCATCGTACTCATTGCCGCTTGTAAAAGAAATTGAAACGGAATGTGCGTCCTTATCGTTCTCGGAAACAACAAGATTGGCAGGTTTATCGCAATCAGGTATGTAATTTAAAGAAATGTCATCCAAATATATGGTAGCATAACCGTTTTTAGGGTTTGTAAACTTAATTGCTATATATCTGCCGTTACCTTCATAAGAACTCAAATTCACTTCTTTCTTATTCCAAGTGTCTTTTTCCAAAACAAAAGTTTTTATCGTATCAAACGAAGCAGGAAGTGTAACATCACTCATAACTCCTACGCAAACACTTCTTTCTGCAGCGTATCCCTTACCGTAGAATGTGAATCGCAAATCCGTAATATCAATTGTATCATCCAAATAAGGCAAAATAATAAAGGCATCTGCTGAAGAACTGCTGTGCCCCATGGTGAAACATTTTCCTGTTCCGCCGTTTGGTTGGAAAGCATTAACTCCCATTGAATTGCCTCCTGTTTTCTCCCAACACATAGGAATTGTATTGTTTGCCAATTCATCAAAGTTCTGACTGAAAGGCACAGTCAGATTTGCACACGGAGTAGTCAGGCTCAAAGTTTCAAATATATCCGAACTTTGTTCACTGCTGCACCAAGTCTTTGCCCAAACGGAATAAGTAGTCTGCAATTCCAATGATAATACTACAGGAGAAGATTCTGCTTTTACGGAATCTATCGTCTCGGAGCCTTGCTTTTGATAATAAACATATACATTTTCATCCGTATCATGACCTTTTGTAAATGCAACCTCAACATTTCCCGAACCAGGTATTGTAGTCAATGAATTTATTACAGGGTGTTCACAATCCGGAATAATGCTTACCTGTACGTCATCGACAAACATACTTCTCAAATTATTGTTTTCCGCCTTTATTGCAATAAATCTTTTGGTTTCATCAAAAGTCTGTTTATCCAAACGTAACTCGTATTTGATCCAATAATTCTCCGGTTTGACGGACATAAGTTCTTCAAATCCCTCTCCGCTTAAATTACTAACCAATCCTATTTTTATAGTAGAATCAGGAGCATTGGAATAAGCGTTACATTTTGCCGACAATGTTATCTTCAATTGTTTCATATCAATGTCATTGCCTAACTCCTGCATGATACTGTATGCCGCATCGGATTTCGCAGACACTTTCAAAGAGTGCGTACCCGAAACTTTCTGTACCGTACTTGTCGCAACATCACTACCGTTTCCTGCTATTGTCCAGCAATAAGGCAGAGATGTACCGTAGGATTCAAAATCTTCATTATAAGGTAAATCGCTCAAAGTCATTGCTACACATTTTGTTCTGAAAGATTTTGGAGAAGTTTTCTTGGATATTTCTCCGCTACAAATGGTAGCAACACTATAGTCGTAAGAGGTATTATTGTCAAGTCCGGAAAGAGTATATTCTTTCTCCGAAACGGTTACGCTATCCCACAATTCGTTTTCCGTTTTCTTATAATAGAAATAAAAAGATGTCTGCTCACCGTCATAAGTCCATGATATTTTAGCGGATGAAGAAGTGATATCGGTAACAGTTCCTATTTTAGGGGCAGGACAAGTAACAGGTTCAAAGGAAAGAGCCGTATATTCAACAGTTTTTGCCTTACTCGTCCAACCTCCGCATTCTACACTCAGCCATTTATTAGCACTGATATTGCCACCATACACCCAGCTGGCATCTACATAACAATTAATATTATCACAATCGGAATAAGAATAGTCGGAAGCTCCGTCACCGTCAAGATCTATGTCAAAATCGTCTATCATATAATCTCCCCATTGAACTTCTCCGTTGATGGTGAACTTTTCATTCATTTCGGCTATATCTTCCAGCACTTTTTGTATTGTACTGCTCGTTGTACTCATACGATACCCGAAAGCATAATTGGTTTCTCCGTTTACGAGAATTATACCGATTTCATTGTCGCCTTCACCTACCCAATATTCTATATCGGATGCGGTAAAAGTGCCGTTAGGTGCGGAGGATGTCAATGATTGTGCGAGGACAGAACCTCCGAAAAGCGTTGTTATCAAAGCTAACAACCAACTTAACGCACGTTTTTTCATTTTACTTAACTTTTTTTTAATTTAATTTGGTTAATAAATAATAAAACACACGTAACAATTGGAATCTTTTGAGTTGTGAAATGCAGAAAAAAACCACAATCTACGGGAATATCCCATACAATGCATGATAAATACTACATATTTCGCTACTTTAACTCCCGAAAGTTACGATTTCAAGCACATTTTCAGGCAGGTCTTCCGACTTTCTCCTATCTTTGACACCTTCCCAACCCGTTCGGTCAGTGGCTTACGGACTTCAAAGCATTTCTTTCGGAGATTACGGCTGCGGGTACAGTATATGAATTGCACATATTTCCCTATTAATCGTATTTTGTAAAGAACCCGGAAATGCGATTGCAAAGTTACAACTATTTAATTATATAGCAAAATAAAAACAAATCTATCCGCTGCAAAAAATAGTGAGATTTCAACAAAAAAGTGCGTGATTATTGCAAAATTCACACACTTTTTGACAGAAATCTCACTATTTTTTGTAAGTACTCTAATATATTGATAATAAGGTATAAATACTACTTAATATATGGCAAACCTTCTGCTCCCGTCATAAAGTAAGATGCAGGTTTTAATACGTTATCCAACGTAAAGAACTGCATAATCAAGGTATCATTAAGCTTAGACGACAAAGCATAACAACGGTTGATATCAAAAATATTGTACATATCTTTTTCGTCTTTTGCAATTGA
>JAFUYA010000098.1 GCA_017477025.1 Bacteroidales bacterium
TATACCCTAAATCTCCTGGAGTAAAATAGAATTTCTCATAATATCCCGGGTCGTCAGGTATGTGCATCTTACGGTATTTTCCCAAATAAGTGCCATCTGCATCTATAACAACTGTCGTATTGTAGTAAAGCCCTGCCATCTGTTTTTCAAACATAGAGGCAACAATGACAATACCCGACTCTTTTGCCAAATCACAAAACATATCCGTTGTTTTACCCGGAATTTGTTCGGCAAGAGAAAAATTATCATAATCCTCAACATCGCAAAAATACAAAGAAGCGAAAAGTTCTTGTAAACAAATAATATTTGCTCCTTTTTTTGCCAAATCCTTTATATTCTCTACTGCCTTATTTATATTTGCCGTTTTGTCTTTCTCACAAGACATCTGCACAAGTCCAACCTTTACTTTCATTATATCTTACAATATATACCTGATTTTTTAATTCGTTTTCGTTTCTTTTATATTAAGATTTTTGTTTTCGGTTTCCGATTTCTTTTTGCCTGAGAAAACAAATTGAGAAACCAAGACTCCGACTATAACAATCAATATTCCGACAGTCTTTCTTACATTCAACAACTCAACTCCTAACAACACACTCATAGCCAGCGTTACGACAGGGATAACATTAGTAAATACCGCTATTCCCGCAACACTTATCAACTTGGCTGCCGTAGAATACAACGCAAATGCTCCTGCCGAACACAAAACTCCTAATATCAGTATATTTATTACACTCTGTGCGTTCCATTGCAAAGAAGTAACCGTGTTAAGGTCAAATACAAGAAAACACGGCAAGTAATATATTATCGAAATCATATTCTGTGCCGTTGTGATTGTAACAGGGCCGTAACCTTTTTTTAATATCTTTTGCAGAATTGTTCCGTACATGGCAGCACTTACAACAGCCAATAGAAGCAACAGTAGTCCTTTCATACTGAGGTCTGCAGTCTGAGAAGAAAAACTCATTATAGCAATACCGATTGCGGATACCGCCGTACCCAAGAACACGGTTGCACGAATGTTTTCTTTATAAAACAAATGCAGACTGAGAGTCTGTGCTACGGGTACCAACGCCACTACTGCGGCACCGATAGATGGTGAGGCGTATTTTAATCCGTAGTTTTCGCCTATAAAATACAAGAACGGTTGAAATAATGCCAAAAGAAAGAATAATGAAAAGTCCTTACGTCTGATATTCTCCAATTTGCCCGTTATTTTGAACAGCAGTAACAACACCGATGAGGCTACAATCATTCTGCCCAATAGTATGGTAAATACGGGAATACCGTTTTGTAAAAGTTCCTTTGTCCAAACAAAACTCATTCCCCAAAGAATATCTGCCGTAATGATTGCAAGATAGCCGTATAATTTTCTTTTGTTTTGCATTATTGTCAATTATAAAACACCGTGCAAAGATACAAAAATATTTACTTTTAACGGAGTTAATCCGTAAAAAAGGATGTTTAACGAGAATATATTACCGTGCTTTGGCTTTGTTTGAAATAATTCCCTGCGAAACGACAACTCCCAAGACAACGATTACTACTCCTATGATTTTGCGTACGGTAAAAGTCTCCATACCCATAAAAACAGCGGCAAAGATTGTTACGATAGGAGCTGCATTATTGAAAATGCTGACTTTTTCTACACTTAGTTTCTTTGCAGCGAAACTATATAAGCCGTATGACCCTGCGGAACACAAAACACCCAAACAAAGTAAGTCCGCAATACTCTGAGAATTCCAATTAGCATCGCCTACATAAGGAAAATCAAAGAGAAAGAATAAAGGCAGATACATCACCGCACCTATTGTATTCATATAAGCGGTAACGGAAAAAGCACCGTAAGTTCTCAATAGTTTCTGCAAAAAGACATTGTACCAGATTGCAGCACCCAATGCAAGTAAAAGCAACAACAATCCCCTTATGTCAAAAGCAAAGCCACCGCTGTTAAAACTCATAAGGGCGATACCTATAAGAGAAATACCCGCTCCCAAGACCAAAGATGTTTTTATTTTACCGCCGTAAACAAGCGGTATGGCAAATGCCACCAATACCGGAATAAGTGCAATGATGACGGAAGCAAACGAAGCATCCACGAATTTCATTCCGAAATCTTCTCCGATAAAATAAACAACCGGCTCACCCAGTGCCAAACATACGAAAGTAAAGAAATCTTTTCGTTTCATCGGTTCAAGTTTGCCCGACAATTTCAAGGCAAGAAACAAAAACGATGCTCCGATTATAAGACGTATTAAAACAATGGTAAAGACCGGTATCCCGTTTTCTAACAAACGTTTAGTCCATGCAAAACTAATACCCGAAAAACAAGCATATATACAAACGGCAATATAGCCCGTAAGTTTGTCATTATTTTTCATATTTGCGTTTTTAATGTTATTAATTCTGAAAATATATTTTAATCAAACAATGATAATTCTTTATCTTTGCGGACTACTTCATCCGATACTCCCAAACCTACCAATCTGACGGGTTTTTCATTATAAGGTATTTGCTTTGCAAGTTGTTTGGCAAGGGGAAGTATTTTTTCTTTTGTGTCAAGTATTTGCCGTTGAGTAATGCTCCTTGTCTGTATGGTAAAATCGTAATATTTTACTTTCAACGTCAGACGTTTGCCATTGAATCCCGCTTTTGCAATCCTGCCTGTCAAATCCAAGACAACATTGTAAAGGGCAACAATCATGGCTGTTCGGTCTTTGATGTCTGATTCCATAGTACGCTCACAACTTACCGATTTTCTTATCCATGAATTTTCAACTTCACTCTCGTCTATGCCTCTTGCATAATCATAAAACACTTTTCCCATCTTTCCGAAGTTGTGTATCAAATCCAACAACGTTTTTTCCCGCAGTTGTCTGCCTGTGTATATACCCAAGTCGTGCATTTTGGAAAGTGTTTTAGGACCTATGCCCCATATTTTCTCTACTTTCAAATCATTGATGAAGTCTTGTGCCTGCGAAGGATGAATAATTTTCAAACCGTCAGGCTTATTCCAATCGGAAGCAATCTTTGCCAGAAACTTATTGTATGAAATACCTGCGGAAGAAGTCAAAAAAGTTTCGGAAAAAATCTTAGATTTCAACTCTTTGGCAATATTGACTGCCAACTCCTCCCCTTTTTTGTTGTGAGTTACGTCCATAAAAGCCTCGTCCAATGACACGGGTTCTATAATATCGGTATATTCTCTCATCAAAGCGTGCACCGTTTGGGAAACTTCTTTGTATTTCTCAAAATGCGGCTCGACTATTATCAAATCTTTGCACAACCGTTTGGCCGTTTGAACAGACATTGCCGAATGCACTCCGAATTTTCTGGCTTCATAAGATGCCGTTGCAACAACCGAACGTGGAGCATCATGCCCTACTGCAACGGGTTTGCCACGTAATGATTTGTCATCACGTTGTTCCACCGAAGCATAAAAAGCATCCATGTCCAAATGTATAATCTTTCTCATATAACACCGCACCTGTTGCAAAGGTTTTACGGACAAAATGAACTGAAAAATATCTTTGTTTCAGATATTTCACCCTCTTTTTCAAATTGCAAAGATAAGTCATTCCGCCAACATAAGAACGGCGTCAGGCAAATAATTTATCCGAAAAACAAAAGGAGTGTAAAAGAACTTTACACTCCCAACTCGTAAAAATGATTAATTAAAATTAAAATCAAAAAAAATGAGAATTTTTGATTTTCCGTTCAGAAATAGGTCCCTTATGCGTTATTCTTCTTTTTTAGAATTCTTACGCAACTTGTAACCTAATACACCTGCTCCCAAACCTAACAATAATGTTGTTGCCGTTCCTACAGGTGTGCGGCCTAAATGGTCTTCCAGTCTTGTATCGCTATCAGGTCTTGCAGGTCTTTCAGGAACGTCCTGAGCAAAAGTAGGTAAGACGGAAGTAAAAGCCGATATTGTAAGTATAATTAATAACTTTTTCATGTTTATATCCTTTCCTTATTATTATTCAACAACTATTTTATTAACCGTTTGTCCGTTATCAGTGTAAGTTCTTATCAAATATGCACCGGCATTTGCATTAAGCGTAAAGTGATAATTGTTTGAATTAACCTTGCTGCTGAATACTACTTGACCCAAAGTGTTCAATACTTCCACTTGTTTCAAATTATTGCCCTGTACATTGATTTGTTTTCCGGTATTCCATACAGATACATTCACGCTTTCTGTCTCGGTAAGTGAAGAAGCACTCTTGAATATCATTTCAAATCTGCCGGAATTGTCGCCTTCAAGAGCAGTAAATTCGAATTCTCCGTCATTCAATACAGTTTCTTCGCCGCTCAATACATCAACTATTGAAACTGTCAATCCTTCAGGAATATCTTTTACACTCAATACTGCATTGTTTGTCTTACCCGAACGGAAATTTACAGGTACTTGGTAAGGCAATGAAGCAAATGTATTGTAAACAATATTCTCTTCGCCTACCAAGAAATAAGGCTCAACAATATCGGTTCTGTTTGTTGAGAATAATATGTGGTTGTCATTATTGTCATAACCGTTCTGTGCATTATCGGAAATCTTTGCATAGGCCTTTCTGATAACAACGCCATTGGATTTTACCGTCAATGTCATAGGTACAGTTATTTCCCCTTTCAAAGATTTCTTTTTAGCGGACAGTCCTTTAAAAGTAAGTGTGTTGGAAGAACCTTCCACTGCAAAACCTTCTCCGCCTACAATCCTTGTTTTGGTATCTGTAACAAACTCCCATGCACCTGCCAATTCGGCAGCATCATGTGAAGAATATACCGAACGGTATTTGTAATATCCGTTGTTGTTCTGCAAACCCGTGAAAGAGAAATCGGAAAATGTCTTTGTTGCTTGGTACGGGTTGGAAAGCATATAGAATTTTTTGCCGCTGTTGTTGTTTGTCAATGTAAGAGGTTCAAATTCTCCGCTCTCTTTTTGTCTTAAATAAGTGTACTGGTTGGACAACTCATCACCGTTTTCTTTTACATCATAGACGTATGCAAAATAACCTGCTCCTCTTGTCATTTTCTTCCAAGACAATGCGTATTTGGTTGACCAGTTTCCGTCTTCGGTCCATTCTTTTGCAGCCACGTCATTGCCTTCACTGTTTTGAAGCAACATACCGTATGAGCCGTCGTTTTTGATATTACCTACCAAATTCCAATCATTAACCACTAACATATAAGGGCTTGTAACTTCAGGTTCATTACCTTCTGTATTACCCGAGAATTCACCCCAGTGTGTAGAAATTGCAAGATGTGGACTTCTAACAAAGAAAACATAAGTCTTGTTGTCTATTGTAGCCGTTTTGTAGAGTGCAGTTATAGAATTTTCTGAATAGGTATTATTGATAAATACTGCTGCATTAACAGGCCCTGCTATATGGGAAGCACCGCCGTAGTAGTCACTACTACCTGCTTTTTTATTTTTATTTTTATCATTATTACCAGTAATAGTGTTCCCGAAAGAACCGCAATCCCTGACAACCGCAGTAGTAGAATTAGTGTAATTATAGGATGTAGCAACGATCTTACCTACAATACCTCCTGCACAAGAAGTTGAAGATATTGAAGAATTCTTTACAATACAATTTTCTATATTAACCCTTGCCCACTGCGTACCGCAGATACCTCCTACACAAGGAGCTAGTTTTTCTGCAGTTGCCGTACTTTTAAAAGAACATCCGTCAATTACAATATTCTTAACTATACAAAATGGATCTGTAGCAGTCGCACCAGATTTCTCTCCCAAAAATCCGAAAAGTCCGACATCGCTAAGTTTACCAGTAATCGTTAAATTATAAATAATACATTGTTGCCCGTCAAAAACTCCGTAGAAATGTTTGCTGCTATTACCGATAGGTTGCATGGTAATACCCTCCATATTCAACGAAGCAGCATCTATTCTTACATGACAATCCTGAGCTATGGATTCGTTGCCTGAATCTTTGCCTGCGTTAAAGTTTGTGGAAAAATCGGCTAATTGCTGCGGTGTGGTGATTACGTAAGGGTCGCTCTCTGTACCCGTTCCGCTGTACGACTTGCTTACTTGTGCTTTGGTGAAAATAGGTAGGAATAATAAAGCACAAAGTACTAATGTCGGGAAGAAACTTTTTCTACTCTTTAAAATCCCCCCCCCCCGTCGGGTTGTATAACTACTTGATTTTAAAGAAATTAACTTAAATCCAATCATCTTTTTATCATTTTTTAGGTTTATTTTTTCAAGGTATGAAATTTCATTTTGCAAAACTACAACAATTTAACAATATGTACCAAGTTTTTTATTAAAATTTTATTAAAAAAAAATCCCCCCCCCGTCGCAAAAACTTATTAATCAGTTATTTATATCTTTAATAAATTTCTCTGTATTTAACATAAAACTGCTGTATTCTGCACATTATCTTACGCAAACGGCAGAAAAAAGTTACATTTATGGCAAAAAAAAGTATTATTCCTCAAAAAAATAACGGAAAATAAGAGAAAGTAACATATTGTTTTTCAGTGTGTCAGAAAACAGTGTGATCAGTGCAGAAATCATTAAAGATTTGTCAGTTTTCTTAATGATTTCTGACAAAATCAGGGACTTTCTTTTACGGAAGTTAAACAACGGAAAAACGATACTTAATACTTGCTTTTTTGATAAAAGAAAAACGGAGTCGTTACAATGAAACGACCCCGTCAATCAATATAACCAATAAATCAATTATGAAAAAAAATTAATCAATTTTCACCATTTTCTTGGTAATCTTCCTGTTGCGGTAACGTACGGTGTAGTAGTACGTACCCTCGGACAGACTTTCCAAAGGAAGAGTCAAAGAATGATTACCCTGCGAATAGTTGTTGCTGAAAGAATAAACATTGCGTCCGCGATTGTCAAAGACATCAAGATAAACAACATCGCTTTGAGGTACGGAAATTTCAACAACGGTTTGTTCGCTGAACGGATTAGGTTTGTTTTGTTTAACAACAAAGTCTTCAGATGCCTCAAGTCCGTCGTCCAAACCGACAAAGGTCTGTACTTTAACGATTTTGGTTGTATCGTTTTTGCGATTATTGTCTCCCGAGTACTCTATCCATGCGACAATGTTGTATTTGCTTTCATCGTTACGCTGAACACCCTTGTTGAACGTCAATTGAATCTGTCTGCCGTCTGGATTGTCATACTCAAGTTGGAAATCCTGTCTTACAGTGTGAGAATAATCGCCGTTGAGTACATAACATGCTCTGACCGTTCCCTTGCCTGCCAAAGTTCCTACGTGATGAGCGGTAAGTTGAACCTTGCATTCGGTGTTCATATTCTGCTCAACATAGATGCTGTCTGCCTGCAAATCACGGTAACCCAAATAAACGCTGCAAGTAGTATCGTTGGAGGTGTTCTCATCTCCGTTGTAACGAACATAAGCACAAACACTCTGATACATATTCTTGCTGATCTTTCTGGAGAATGTATGATAAGCAATGGTAGATGCAGTCAAAATATCACCGCCTCTGTACAACTCTTCAACTTTCGTCGTAGGGTCGCCGTTAAGATAATAACCTACGGAGATATTCTTTGCAACTTTGGAAGAACGGTTCATAAATGCTAACTGCAATCCTAACTCTCCTGCGTTAGCATCGTCCAAAGTTATGTATTTAGCCTCTATATCTATCATGTCATTGCCTGCCTGCAAACGTTTGTACAAAGTATCATTGTCATGATATACGTCTTCGGCAAGTCCTACCCAAGATTTAAGATTAACGGTTCCGAAAGAAGTCCTGTAAGGAGTCCTGAAAGTGTAGATATACTCATCACCGTTGTTCAATTCAGGAACAAAATGTATGATTTCTTCAACAACTTCGCTACCGCCTGCGGTATAATAAACAGGTAATGAATCAACAGGTTGCAAACCGTAGTTCTTCACTTTGACGGATACGCTGACATTGTCATTGGATGCAATCTTGGCCAAAGGTTCGGCAATATCCAACAAACCGACATCAACAAGCAACGGGCTGATAACAAAGTGTGCAGAAGCAGTGTCGTTATCCGTGTACAAATCATCAGGGTTCAATCTGGTATATGCAGTAATGCTGAACGGATCAGGCATGGAAACATCCAAATATCTACCGTTTTTGAACGTATAATCAATATTGCCGCCGACAGGTACGGTTCTCAACACATCCTCGCATTGAGGGATATGCATATCTTCCGCAATGTAGCAAACTTTGAAAGAAGTAATGTCTTTCTTTCCATAGTTATGAACGGTTACTTTCGGATAGAAATATTGTCCGTAAGAAGGCAGTTCGTCAGGAGTAAGCACGATGGCGGTAACACCTGCATCCAAATCTCTCAATGCTCTGTCCAAAGAGAAATCATCTATGGCAACACCATCCATAATACGACCGTCCTGCGAAGTAAAGATAAACCTGAATTGTATTCTCTTACCTAACTCTCCGTTTATAGCTTCAAGAGAGTAAGAAGATCTCTCCCAAGCAACATTAGTCTTGGTGAATCCGTCCTCACTGTCATACCAATTGGTGCCGTGCGGGTCATTAACCTTACCCAAAACAGTCCATAAGCCTTTGTAGTTGAGATATTCAACTACCATACTTGCACCCGGTCCCATATCTCTTCTCATCATAAAGGACAAAGTGTCAGGTTTAGGATTGTTGTCGTCTATATTGAATATAGGAGTATATAATATACTTGTGTTGTTCATCGTATATTGACCTGAAATGTTAGTTTTCCAACACTTAGGTCTGCTGTAAGCAGATTTGATAACATTATTGCCGTTAGCATCAGGTGTTCCCATCTGCCAAAGGTTGGACGGCTTACGCGGGTCTGCCTCATAAGCATAGAAATCATTATTGGTTACTTCGCTGTCATCGAAATCAACAATGTAAGGTACGGTATAGATAGGATAAATATAATTATCCAAAACTACGGTATCATTCAACAAGTATTCGTCATTTCTTACGGTAACATAGGCTTTGAAATGGTTGTGTCCCAAATTAAGATTGACGTCAGCTAATTCCACATCCTCTATTCCCGAAGAAGATAAGTTGCCCTCCCAATTATAAATATTGGTATCGGTGTCATATATCCAAGTAATGTCGGCGGAAGTCAAATCTGTTTTGCCCGCATTACGCAATCTGACAACCAATTTGGACTCGGTAACGGTGTCTTGTCTTTGCGGAGAAACGAAACGTACCAACTCTGCATTGACGTTTTTCAACGGAGATACATGCAGTTTGTAATCCTCTATCTCACCTTTCAGTATGACAGGATAAGTACCGTTGCCAGGGTTAGGACCGAAAGTATGCTCTTCGTCATCCTGCGAAACAATAATTCTCATCAAAGTATAACCGTTGCGTGCATCATCAGGAACTTTCACAGCCGCTCTGTTGATGTCGCCTATTTTAGCTGCTTCGGAATATACAAGTTCGGAAACGGAATCCAAAACACCGTCTCTGTTCCAGTCAATCCAAACTTTGATCCAACCGCTCAACTCGGTATCTCCATCAATTTTCATATCACTTGACGGCTCTACGGTCAAAAGTAATGAATCTTCCAAACCTTTAAACAACTCCGTAGGAGAAACACTTTGAGTATAGTCCGTATAACGGTCGGAAAGAGCGGCGGAAGTATTGTCTATCGTTCCGAATTGTACTCGGGTTATATCCAAACTCTCTGCACCGGAAACCAAAGTAGCATCGTTCTCCAACCACGGTAAAGGTAATATTTTGATTACATCGGTAGTATCATTGACATGCGTACAATCCTTGTTGTTTTCCGTCCAAACTCTTAACTCGTAAGTAGTAGAATCGGCAGAAAAATCAAACAAACGATTGAAAGCATATATAACCGTGTCATCGGTCATAATACTTGCCGTGCAAGTTTCTCTGAACAACTGCGGTTCTGCATCGGAAGGAACGGTAGGTTTAACGGAACATACTATATTGAAGCCCGTCTGTGTCTGTGTTCCGAAATTGGTAAGTTTGACCTTAACGGTATCTTCACTCATGAAAATGTATCCTTTCTCAGGTTGTGCAGGCGGTTCGGTTATCTCCAAAGCCACAACATCGGAAGTACATCTCGGACGAATGGTAACCTTAACCGGAACAAAATCACTCGGACAGGAAACATTACCGTTGCTATATACTCTGGTATAGAATAACGTATCTTTGTATAACGGTCCTGCTACATCCAAAGTTGTTGATTCGTCATACTTGGACGGTTTGTAGAACGGATTGACGTCCGTTGTATCATGATACCATCTTATAGGCAACTCATCGGCTTGCGTTGCCCCTACCGTAGCGGAAGTAGCGTAATAAACAGAAGCATTTTGTGCAACAGGTTTCTTCGGAGAAACTAATGCCGTATAAGTAACGTAACCGGAAGTATCGTTGGACGGATTGTTGTCTCCTGTAACATGAACGTACGTTCTTATGCTCCACGTAGTGTCGTTAGATCCCGTAGGCTCAAGATTAACTTTCTTGTTGAAAGTATAATATTGTAAAGTAGCATTCGGTTGCAAGTCGTTGAGTGTTACGGTATTACCTGAACTGTTTACGTATGTGAACGGAAAGACTATTTGTTCGGTCTGTTTAGCCTTTAAGTTACCGCTTTGACCCGTAATTTCATAAGTTACGTTGATAACATCCGAAGATGATACCGCCTTATTACCGACATTTTTAATAGAAACGGCAATCTCCTGATTTCTCATATCTATACCGCACTTAACATTAGCATCCTGATTTTTAGTAGCAACACAGTTAAGATCCTTACCCGGTACTACTCTTATAAACAATGACATCGTATCGTTGTAATGGGCGGTATCGCCGTTAAGAACGGTATATAATTGAACATATACGGAATCGGAAGACGGTGTATTGAGTTGTGCCGTGAATTTTTGATTGAAAGTATATTTTAAGGTATCCAAAGAAGATAAATTACCGTTGTAGGTTTCATGTATTGTCTGCATATTGACGTTATCTCCCTTGTGTCCTTTCATTACAGCATAAATATCCATTCTTGAAACGGTATTCTTACCGAAGTTCCTAACGGTCAATTCTATATCAATAGGATCTCCTTCAATATAACTTGTCTTGCTGACAGGAGAATACACTGCAATAACACCTGCATCATAAGAAGAAAATTGGTATTCGTATGCTCCGATTGTAGGTTTCGGAGTAACAGGTCTTGTATTGCCGATAATGTCATAATCAACTCCTTCAACAGGTTCTGCTGCATAGACAATATCGGTAGGATAAAGGAATTCCAAGTTGGTATCGGATTTGAATTTATTGGCTGCAGATACAGAATTGACATCAAACTTGTTAGTTGTTTGCAACGCTTCAATGGTAGAACAATCCTTTGTCCAATAGGTAAGTTTAGTTCCGTTGGTAGTATAGTTGTTGTTATCGGATACGATAACTTGTGTCGCAGGCGACTCCACATAATAAGCATAACCGCCACACTGGTTATCCAAATTGTTGTTGCGGACAACAACGTTAGTATTGGATTTGCCGATAAACATTCCTCGCGTATTGGTATTGGAAGTGGAAACTCTCAACAATATCGTATTATAGTACAAATTAACAAAGTTGGATGAGTCTAAATCAATTCCGTATGCTTTAACTTTGGATGAACCTATTATAGATATTGCATTGTTGGCAACAAGTAACGGATTCATATCCTCACAGGATGCACGATGTATAACAAAAGCACTTCTCGCCTTGTTGTTACCCTCGGTAAGTATGACCTCGTTGGACTCAATTTTTGATACGCCTCCGATATTCGAAAACTTCAATGCATCAGCAACAAAATCATTTGAAGAAGCACGAACTTTGTTATGAGCAAAAACTACATTGTCGTAACCGTTAATATCAACTCCCGTTGCTCTGAAGTTAAGGAATACACAAGAATCAATCAATATGTCGGAAGACATGGTTTCGGAGTTTGCAGTCAATATTGACGTATTACCGTTTATAAACGTATCGGCAACAAAGGAAATACCGTTATTATTTCCTTGCATATTAACCAATACGGTTGCAGGATTGTTGGAAGAATTTACCGACAAAGTAATATTGTTGAATTTTATGTCGAAAGTATTCTTCATATTAACCAATGCATCAAACGAACTATCCGCCTCAAATTTGATATCCGAGAAATAAATATCGGATACATTTCTCATATCCAATAAGTATTTCCCGTTGGTTTCATCATCAACAGAACCTGTGTAAGTAAATACAACATTCTTACCGCTTGCAGATTTAATAGTAATAGTGTTATCGGAGGAAAGTCCCTGTATGTCGGAAATCTTTATAAGTTCATCATATGTTCCTTCGGCTACCGTCAATTCTATCGGTCCGCAAATACCTGATATTTCTATTTCGCTTAAAGCATCGGATAACGATGTATAATCACCGCCCTGTTCGGATATTGTCAAATAAGTTACACTTGTGGCATTTCCTATACATGCAGCAATGTCTTTTGACACGGTATCATTACCGTGCATATTGTCTCCGCAATCAACGACAACTTCTGCCTCTATAACGGCAATACCTGCAGAAAATACATAATTACCCAAAGAAACTATCGCCGTTTCATTTTTCTGTAAAGCAGTTTCTGCCGTCCATGAAACTTGAGGTTGTTCAACGGAATTGACTTTCCATTTGATTACAGCCGAACTCAAATCATTAATTCCGAAATTCTTCAATTCAACTGCAATAGGAACCTCTTCTCCTGAAACGACATTTCTGTCCTCAGGCGATACTACGGCAACAAGGCCTGCATCACAATACGGAACATTTTCCAATGTTACATTAACAGGAGTTCTGGAACTCTTACATCCGAAAACATCCATATCCAATTGAAGATACGGTATCTTGGAATAAGAAGTATATGTTGCTGTGTAATCACAAACACTGCTCGTTCCGTTCTTATAAGATAATGTAGAAGATTGCTGGGTTGTTTTCGTATAAGTAGTAACGGTTGCGGTCTGCTCTACAGAGAAACATACCTCCAAAACCAAATCCGAAACACCATCCCAATAATAAGGTTCCGTAAAGTTTATAAACTTCCAACCTTTTTCCGTTGAAGCCAACTCAAATCCGCCACTATACACAAGAGTCAAACCTGTCT
Source organism: Bacteroidales bacterium (assembly GCA_017477025.1). Lineage (GTDB taxonomy): Bacteria > Bacteroidota > Bacteroidia > Bacteroidales > P3 > Scybalousia_A. The sequence continues at coordinate 13,130 of JAFUYA010000098.1, forward strand.
CCCATGCAGATAATGAAGTTTGTTCGGTAGGTCCTATCTTAACATTATAATCAGTGTAATTGACAGAA